>NZ_WQGH01000009.1:0-212037 GCF_013034585.1 Ruegeria sp. HKCCA5426 | reverse complement strand
GGTGTTGTCACGTTAACCGTCGTTCGGTTGCTCATGCTTGGATTTGGACATAGGTGACATCGATGAATTCATCGTCGATCAGCTACAAGCACCACCGATTTCCTCCTCAGATCATCGCTCACGCGGTGTGGCTTTATGTTCGCTTCAATTTGAGCCTACGGGAAGTTGAAGAGATGCTTCTACAACGTGGGATCGATGTTTCTTACGAGACCGTCCGCCGTTGGGTCTTCAAATTCGGGCCGGCGATAGCTCAAAACTTGCGGCAGAGACAGGGCTGCCCAGGTGATGTCTGGCATCTGGATGAAGTTGCCGTGAGAATCTCAGGTCGCAAGTATTGGCTTTGGCGCGCGGTCGATCAACATGGCATCGTGCTGGACGAAATACTCCAACCGAAACGGGACAAACGGGCTGCAAAACGGCTGTTACGCCGCCTGGTAAAGCGTTTTGGTATTCTTCCCAAGCGGATCATCACGGACAAACTGCGCTCATATGGCGCCGCCAAGCGAGAAGTCGCGCCGGGGTTGGATCATTGGTCACACAAGGGTTTGAACAATCGAGCCGAAAACAGCCACCTGCCATTCCGTAAGCGGGAACGAACGATGCAGGGGTTTCGGTCCCCAGGAGGTTTGCAGAGGTTCGTGACAACCCATTCAGCCGTTCGGAATTGCTTCTGTGCCCCCGCACGCCGTCGCTCAGCCTTAACAATTCGATATCACCGCCTCGAAGCATTTGACGCCTGGAATGCCGCCACTCGAGCTGCTTGAAGTCCGGGCATCAGCATTCCTTGGTGGGTCGGAAGTTAACGTGACAACACCGTGCGTGCGTCTTCGCGTCTGGTTTACCCCAGAAGCGTGCTTCACTCAAAAAGCATGATGAGGTGACACGGAGGCCACGGTATGGGTCGGGATTACCAGGTGCATTTTGTACTACCGCAGCAGGGAAACCGAGCGCTGCTTCAGAGAAGATTCTAAGGTGGCGAATTTGGACACTCACCGGTTTTGAGGGAGCAGTGCCAAGGCGATTGACTAAGCCGTGGAGTAGGGTCCATGATTTCAGAGAGATCGGGCCGCCGCTCTAAGGAGTTCGGAAATATGGGATTTGTTCAAGCAACCAAAACGTGCTTTGGAAAGTACTTTGTTTTTTCCGGGCGTGCAGTGAGGTCTGAGTACTGGTGGTTTGTGCTGTTTGTTGTTCTCGTAAGCCTCGTCTTTGCAATCGTCGACGCATCAATCTTTGGGACGGATCCCGAAACCGGACAAGGCATCCAAGTCCTGACCCCAATTTTTCAGCTTGCCGTTCTAATACCCATGCTGGCTGCTGGATGGCGTCGACTGCACGACACAGGACGACCGGGCTGGTATTTGCTTTTGCCTGCAGCACTAAGCATCGCGACTGTGCTCATGCTGTTCAGTGGCATCGCAGTGTTCTCTGCGCTCGAGCAAGGCGCGAATGATCCTGAAACTCTGAGGGGCCCAGCGGCTTTCCTCGGTGTCACCGGGTTGATGGTTGTCGGTATTCTGCAACTCATACTCTCAGTGCTCATGATCTGGTGGCTGAGTCGACCGTCACAAGAAGGCGATAATGCATACGGTCCCGCTCCAGTTTGACGCTATGACGCAGACTTGGTCAGAGGTTTTGCGGGGACGTAGTAAAGTTGTTTGGGAGAATACTAAGGAAGAATCTACGGTTTGCCTGCACGGGTCTCGCTATTCCGACTGTCAACAACCAACAGAATCAAATTGGGGGGAATAAGTGTCTAACTATTCAAAAATTGGCCTTGCAGTCTTCGTTGCAACGGCTGTCGCAGGCTGTGTCGAGACGACGCAACCCGGCTCTGGTGACGGTGAGGCCGTCGCGCGCGCCAATTGCGTCGCAGATGTCAACTCTACCGTCGGTGTCACCGGTTCGTCAGTGAACGACGTTACTCGCCTTGACGATGGCTTTAGCCTGCTCATGAACGTACCCGGCGCGCAAAATTTCTGGGTCTGCGAGACGACTCCGTCCGGCGCTGTCACGTCCGTGTTCTTCATGGGTGAGGGATAAGCTCTTTGAAGCGGGCGGTCTAAAGAGCCGCCTATTCCAAGAGGAAAAAAGATGTGAAGCGGGTGTGGCTTTGGGCACTAGGTTGATGAGTCAACCGGCTCTCACGAATTTGAACACCGGCAGCCGACGGTTTCGCTCTCTACAATAATGAGGTCATAAATGAACTGGCTTTCCACATTATTTACGTCCTTTTTGCTCGCTGCTCCATTGTCGGCAATGGCAGATTGGCAGTTTAGTTCAGGCCCAAGCCCTAATGCATTCATTCAGGCGAACAATATCACTTTAGAACTGCAATGCGACCGCATACGGTTTGCTCCAGCAGGCTATGAAGACAGCCAAGACATCGTGAACAAGCAGGGGCTTTCGTTTCGATTCATGAGCAACGGCACAGCTGAAGTCGGTGCGTTTCAGGCCGGGCGGGCCAACAGTTCCTTCCGGGTTGTGGACAATTACCCCGTCGAAATTGAGTTCAATGACGCCAATGACTACGTGTTTGTTCTGGATCAGATTGCCGCTAACGCGACGCTCAATCTCTCTATGACCGATCAGGACATTTCGTATGCGATCCTCGAATTGAAGGGGTCTTCGGCGGCCATCCGTTCGTTGAAACGCAGTTGTAGTAACCTCGCCTCGTCGGGTTCAGGTTCCCTTCCGGAAGCACCTGAAGGCGTAGTCTACTGCGGCGGGGGCGGCACTCAGCGACAGATCGAATATGCCATTGTCGACACCGGCAGCGACTGGGACGCGCGTGTTACGGTCAACGGTGAAACGATGGACGCAATGACGTCCTACAGCTACTTCGGCAATGCAGAGCCGCCGCGTGGCTTTATCGTCGCTCTCTTGGGCCAGGACCGTTCCGAGTTTCTCGTTTTTGAAGATGGTTCAGAGCGTTGGATCGAATACGGAGACTATCGATATGATCAGTGCAACTAGGCGCGCCGCGAAAGTGACCCTGATCTCGGCGCTGTTCTCTTTGACCATTGGTGCGGTTTTATGGGTCCTCTATTGGGTGCAAGGTGTGCAGATTGACGAGGACGGAGTGCTGCGCGAAGCGTTTTTCCTTCTCGGCCTTGGATGGATATTCACCTTAGGTGCAGTGGCGATGCTTCTGACGTCGCTGTTTCTCTATTTTTGGAACCGTTAATGCGGCTCTTCGCCTTAGTCGCGGCGATGGTAGTGCTGGTGACTGCCGCGTTCTGGGCGGGCGCGCGTGTACAGCTGGCCGTACAGGAGGACAACTGCCTGGACCTCGGCGGTGGAAGACATCCAGGGGACTACCCGGTATGCGTGGTAGAGCGATTTCCTGACTGGATTTCCATCGGCCCGATTGCTCTAATGCCTGCTGCTGTCCGCGAAATGAGCACCGAAGAGACCGGCAATGAGCAAGTGATCCTTCGGCTCGAGCTAAACAAAGACGCTGCTTTCGCCGTGGCGGGCCTGACAAGAGCGAAGATCGGAAAGGACCTTGAGCTGCGAGTTGGGAACAGGATGGTTAGCGCCGTGACGGTCAGAGAGGAGATCGCGAACAGGCGATGGAACCTCATCCTTCCCAAGGAGGCCGCCGATCTCGCGGTGCGTGAATACCAATGACTCAGCTAGCGCAGCTTCCTGCATCGAAATAGAACAATTGTGCGGGTCTGCTAGAGGAAAATCTATTGTCGAAAAACTTAGATAGCACTCTCTGCCGCAGCCTTGATCTTCAGCTTTCTGCTTCTGGCGGGATGTGCAGATTCCGTCCGGCAAGGCGGCGCGTGACAGGACACCCTGTCGGTGGTTTTGGATCAGGGTCCGCCCAGCAATATCGAGCGGCTCAACGATGGTCGGCGAGCATACTAGTGGATTGTCGAATTCACAGGCACGCAACCGATTGTAACCAACGCAACGACGAATGTAGAAAACGACATTTTATGTTCTACCCTAGCGAATACGTCATCTACTACGTTCGAGCCCTATTAGTATCGTTGCCCTTATTCTTTGATTGCGACGCCGCAGGGATATAAGTGGGCCATAGAGGGGCTTTTCAACGGGCGACCCAGATGTAACTAACCTTGCACCGATTTAGGTTATGCAGAATACGGCCCGGAGATCATCTTAGCCATGGAAATAACGGGAATCTGCACTCATCATTGAGATTTATGGAATCATCAAATGACGGAAAACCTATGAACTATGATGTCGCGCACGCGCTTGCTTCTGGTGCCTTACTTTACGCCACCTATTGGTTAATGCAGCTTACCGGTGTCCTTGACGGAAAGAGCAAGGGAAGACAGCGGCTGACACTTGCGGTCGCCTTTGCAGTCGTTATTCTTTTGCTAAATCTAGTGTGGCCAACCGCCTGATGAGTTTCCTTTAAGACTAGTTCACGAAGTCGCCGGGAGAGCGCTACCGCATTCAGCTCTCAGGAACCCATCCGCATAAAGTGTAGATCTGGTAAGTGGAGGTTTCTTCGTCTGGTGAGTTTACAACCAGCAGCCTATTTTTCTCAAGCGGGGTTAAGAGCTGGCGGTAAGAATAGGTTGCACCGTCAAATGAGCAGGCCAGATCAACGATTTGCACCGCGGTTCCGCGAAGAGCCTGAACTTGAGCGTAAGCACAAGACCCGTCGTCCGATTTGCGCCCCTCGTCGTCATAGATGACGTATCCGGCACGAAGGTCCCCATATTCCTCCGAAATCCGCGCGCCTTCCGCGCACGAAAGACCTTCCGGGACATAGAGTCCAGAAAAATGAACCTTTTCGGCCACTACAATCGATGAACTCAAGCCATACAAGATAGTGGCAAGTTGTACCGTAGATTTGGAAACCATGCGGTTATATCGCGCGCGAGGTCAGTGTGGGTCAAGGCGATTCCGTGTAACGCACAACTCAATCGCGCGCGTTGTTAGCACTTCCCTAAAGGCTATCGTTTGGGCCACGACCAAGGTATGGGTTCCGCCGCTTCGACAAAGGTTTCCCCAGTGGCTTTGCCGAGGTGATGCGTGAGCGCATTACCCTTGCTCAAAGCTTTGGCTAACGCTCGGTTGTGAGAAACGACGATGATCTGACTTCGCGCGGAGGCTTCTTTGATCAACCGAGCTAGAGGTGGGATTAAGTCAGGATGCAGGCTTGTTTCGGGCTCATTTAGGACCATCAGGCTAGGAGGTCGTGGCGTCAGTAAGGCCGCCACGAGGAGCAGGTATCGCAGGGTCCCATCCGACAATTCCGCAGTGCTGAGCGGGCGCAGCAACCCGTGCTGTTTCATTGTGAGGCTGAATAACCCATCTTTCGCATGAACCTCAATTGAACTTCCCGGAAATGCGTCCATGACGGTCTTTTCAAGTGTTGCCACATCGCCGATTTCCCGAATTGTCTCAATAGCTGCCGCCAGGTCCGAGCCGTCACTTGCAAGAATTGGAGTTCGGGTGCCGACCTGTTGCCTTCTGGCCGGGGCCTCACGATCAGTCCGAAGTTGATCATAGAACCGCCAATTCCGCATACGGTCTCGTAAATGCAGCAGCTCTAATGCGTTATTCGGATCGGCTGCGTGGGTCATCATACTGTCAAACGGTGGAAGGGTAGTGGCCGCCTGGTTCCAAGAACCGTACTCCGACCGTACCCGTACACACGGGCCACGGCGCTCTGCAAGCGCGTTGTGTCGGCTCAATGTCTCGCCGATCCACAATGCTTCGGACTTGATCTCAGGATCATTAGAAAAGGCTGAGGTTTCTGCTGGCAATCCAAGCTCGACTGCGTACCCGTAGTCTTCGGACGCAAAGCCAAGCTTTAGGCCGACTGGTTTGCTCCGAGTCGTTCCGGTGATGGGTACTTCACCCGTTTTCATCCCTCGAGACAGCACTTCAGGCCCCGCCCACATTGTGGAGCCCAACCCTCCTTCAGACGCGAGTGTAGAGATAACACTACCTTGTGACACCTCGCTCAACATTCGAAGCGCGCGATACAGCGACGACTTTCCGACCCCATTGCCACCGGTAATTACCGTCAGGGGAGCAAGTGGCAGAACCAGATTTCGGAGAGATCGATAACCGGCGACAGCAACTGTAACAAGCATTTCAGTCTTTCCGGCTCCGGCGATCACACATCAACAGACGACCTATCAGACTAAACACAGGATGTCCGCAACAGGTTTTGATTAAGGCTTTCATGTAGCCGCTGCGAATGAGAGCTTTGTCTGTGGCTGACACAGTTGCATGGAACAAACTTCCTTGCTGTTATTTCTGTCCAAATGAGCTAGACGCACTAGAAAAAGGGAGGTGGGTAGTAGTTGTAAAGCCGCTTTTTATGAGGTTGGTGTCCCTGAGCGAACTCCATGTTTGGCGCTCGCTGCCTGATGATGAGTGTCTGAGCATTTCTAAACGCTTCCGGCTGAACGCGAAGTGACTCCGGTTTAGCCGACCCAGAATACCCCATCAAGGAGGCGGCGGTCGTTGGCGATTTTGCGCCCAATCCTTATTTGTTGATTGTCAGCTCTCGTGCTGAGTTGGTCTGCATCGAAGACAACAACTTGCCTCAAGCCAATTACCTGATACGCATCATCATCGTAACAAACTAGACCCCAGCCGGGTTCTCCACATCCCTTCCCAAGGCAGCGAGGTCTGAGTATCGGTCGCCGATCCGGTGGTGCGGGCGACCACGGGTTGATGCCCCCAGAGCCACAACAAGTTCATCCACATCCGGCGCGTCGTAGATTGAAAACTGGACGGTCAGGTAGTGCGACCGCCGCCCGGTATCATGTTTGTCCATCAGCGGGATCTGAATTTGGGTGTTCGCGGGCCCTCGCGTGTTTGTGAAACCGAGATAGCTTTTTGCACCCACTGCCTCACGATAATAATTTCCGTACTGCAGGGTGTGAATAAGCGCGGAGGCATGTTCAATCTCACAACTTGTCCCGGCGATACAGGCTTTTCCGTAGGCTTCTATCGCATCGCCTGACCCCGCCAGAGCGATCAGTCTGTTGGTGAGCATCTCTCCCAGAACTGGCGCCATGCGCTGAATCTCTGGTGAAAGATCATCGACAAAGCCACGTCCTGCCCAAGGGTTTCTGACCACCGCTGCCACGCCGATCATGCGCAACACGGGTTCCGAAGGTCGGCCTCCTTCTGTGTGAATATCCTCATCAAAGGTGACTACCTTGCGCAATTCGGGGATCATATTGCTTCTCCTGTCAAACGTGATAGCTGTGGTGCCCGGTCGGTGTGTGTACGACGCCTTCGACTTCAGTTCCGTGGTAGAAACCAAATGTACCGTGGCTGTTTTCCTTTGCGTAACGGCGCAACATCGAATTTTCAGCCCCGTCGCGTACGCGTTCCAGCGGCAAGTCGCCGAGACCAAAGTATTGCATGCCGTCAGGGGGCTGCCCATGAACGCTTCCGTGGTAGATGATCCGCTGCGTCCCACTTTTGGATATTCGATAAACCGCATAAGGATGCGCCAGCTCTACAATCAAATCTCGGTTTGACAGATCAGTGATCAGCCCATCTGCAGAATTGTTATTTGCAGGAGCAACCGGCACTGAAATGTGCCCGCTTTTGTCAACGGAGAGTAGGACCCGATCTTCGTTGGCCAGTACCGCTCCGACGGTCACACCACCTGCAGTGGCGGCCTCTGTCAGGGCACTGTTGAGCCCCAAATCGAAATAGGCACCGCGAAAGTAGCCCAGCGGATGTCCCTCGCGCGTTTCGAAATCCTCCACGCGGCCGATCAGGATCAGATGGTCACCAGCATCGACCAAACGGTGTCGGGCACAGCTGAACCGGGCGAGCGCACCGTCTATCGTGGGCATGTTCCGCGCGTCAGGTTGCCAGGCTGCAATGTCGAATTTTTTGGCTGATTGAGACGCGAAAAGGCCCGAGATTTCTTTTTGGTCGTCCGACAGGACGTTGACCGTGAAATGATCCGCCTGCAGGAAGGTTTCAAAGGACAAGGCCTGCTTACCGACACAAACCAGGAGTAGAGGTGGGTCGAGAGAAACGGAGGTAAATGAGTTCGCCGTGAACCCGCGCGGGGTCCCGTCCGGCTGCCGGGTAGTTACCACTGTCACACCGGTGGCAAAGCGCCCGAAGGCGTCGCGCAGCGCCTTCCCGGCTAAGGGTTCCGTCGACTCCGGTGGGGTCAATCCTTCCAGAATGCTATTGTGCTCACCTAGCGCAGGAGGGGTCGTCAGTGCACCTTGGCGGTGTCGACCGAACCGCAACGGGTTTGCTGCCACGATCCAAGGTTCATGCCCCGCATCCGGATGCGGGACCTTCGCCAGCATGCCGCGACTGGCTACATGAGGGTCGGCCGCGATGTCCGAGATATTGTTCATCGGGCCGAACGGGACCTGGCCACCCAGTGTTGCCGTCAATTGCTCCTTAGTCCGTTGTCGGGTCCAATCGCGTACGATTTTGTTGACTTCGGAAGCATGGTTGGCCCGGGCCGCCCTTGTGGAGAAGCGGTCATCTTGTCCAAGTGACGGTTGCCCCATCAGCCGTGTCAAAAGCTGCCAAAACGCGTCATCGACAATACCAAGCGCGATGTGGCCATCGGCTGCAGGGTAAAGGCCAAACGGGGAAAGGAATGGATGCCCGTTGCCTTCCGGTCCGGGCACCTCTCCTGTCACGTTATGCAAGTAAACCATTCTTTCGCAGAGCGAGATCATGGCATCATACATGGCCACATCCACAAACTGCCCTTTGCCCGTCGCTTCGGCCTCGCGCAGGGCGGTCATGATACCGAAAGCCATCATCATGCCGGTGAATATGTCACCCACCCCAGGTCCGGTCTTGGTGGGTGTGTCAGCATTCGGTCCGGTGACGGACATCAGACCGCCCATGGCCTGCGCAACCACATCGTACGAAGGCCAGTTGGCATAGGGGCTTTGGCCTGTGCGCGGGTCGCCAAAGCCACGGATCGCGGCATAGACGAGCCGGGGGTTGTCGGCAGCAAGGCTTTCATAAGACAGGCCAAGGCGATCCATTACGCCCGGGCGGAAATTCTCGACGATGACATCCGCCGTTGCCGCAAGTTCTCGAAAAGTCGCGCAGCCCTCGGACGATTTCAGATCAAGCTGCACGCTTTTCTTGCCGCGGTTCAGGCTTACAAAGTAGCCGGCCCAGGCATGATCCGGATCGTCTTGACGGAACGGTCCGTTGCCGCGGCTGGTGTCGCCATGTTTGCCTTCGATCTTGATCACCTCGGCCCCGTGATCCGCCAGATGCATTGTACAATAGGGACCTGAAAGCATCCGGCTCAAATCCAACACACGCAGGCCTTTGAGGATTTTGGTGCTCATGGCTTCAGATCCAGATTGTTGAGAAAGCTGCGGAGTGGCTTGTTCACTGCGTCCGGGTCTTCGGCAAGTGCCATATGCCGCAGTCCCGGGAGGATAAGTGCACTGCCCCCCGCAATCTCGCTTGCGATGGCATAGGCCATGTCAGGCCCGTTGCCGAAATCCTCATCACCGGTAATCACCAGCGCCGGGCAAGAAATCGGCGGGCTTGGCGCAACAATTTCGTCGATACCATCGGCCAGCACGCGATAGATAGTGTGGTAAATTGCTTTGTCATTGGCCATGACCCAGTCGCGTACCGTCTCCATCATACGAGGGTTGGACTGGCGGAACGCATCGGTGAACCACCGGTCCAGCGCAGCTTCGACCGTTGCCTTTGGTCCGTCCCACCGTGCCTGTTCCACCCGTTTCAAGATTGCCTCTTGTGCGGCGTCGGTCCGTTTGTGAGGGGAATGAAGGATCACCAGAGCTGAAACCCGTTGTGGCACATCCTGGGCAAACCGACGCGCGATCATGCCACCCAACGAGAACCCTGCGATAACCGCGCTTTGGATGGCGCAGTGGTCCAGCAAGCTCTCTAGCTGGCGTGAAAACATTGAAAGGCTGGGGCGTTCGGGTGGCGGGGCACTTTGCCCATGACCATATAGATCATAGGTGAGAACGCGAAAGCGATCAGACAGTGCAGGGATCGTCCATTGCCAGCAATCCTGGTTCAGGCCCAGCCCATGGATCATTACCACAACAGGCGCACCTTCTGGTCCTGTCATTTTTAAATGGGTTCCGTCTGGTGCTATGCCCATCAGGATTGGTCCTTGAGGGGGCGATAGGCTACGACTTCGACCTCAACGCGGGCATCCACCAGAAGATCGCTGACCACAGCCGACCGGGTTGGAGGCTCAACTGGAAAATAGTCGGCGTAGACGGCGTTAAATCCAGGGAAATCGTCGCGCTCCCGCAGCCAGACCATGGCCTTGATGACATCGTCGCGGGTGCAGCCTGCCTTGGCTAGTGTCTTGGTGATGTCGTCCAAAACTGCGCGGGTCTGCTCTTCGACGGTGCCATCGGTCATAGGCACGCCGTCTCGCATAGGAATTTGCCCTGTCAGAAAAACGAAATCACCTGCCCGAATGGCGCGGGACAGCGACAGAACCCGTCCGCCAATTTCCAGTGGACCTCCGATAACCTGCTTTTTGCTACCCATTTCCAAGCCTCCCTTTGGAACAGCCTGCACCCATGATCGGATGCGAGACCCGGATTTTTCGACAGACTGCGTCGTATTTTCATAACCCTGAGGCGCGAAAGCAGACATGAATAGGGAGGCAACAATCAGGGGGGAGGCACGCCATGGCTGATGTCAAAAACTATCAGATGCTGATTGATGGCGACTGGGTCGACGCTGCGGATGGCGGTACTTTTGACAGCGTCAACCCAGCCAATGGTGAGGTCTGGAGCCGTGTTCCAGAGGCAACTGAGGATGATATCAACCGCGCAGTCACCGCGGCGCACACTGCTTTTAGCAGCGGCCCCTGGGCGCGGATGACACCGACCGAGCGCGGCAAATGCCTGCGCAAGCTGGGCGATCTTCTGGCGGATCATTCCGAAGAGCTGGGACGAACTGAATCCATCGACACCGGCAAGATGCTCAAGGAAACGCGTTGGCAAGCCAAGTACATTGCCGAGTTTTTCCACTTTTTTGCTGGGTGTGCGGATAAGGTAAGCGGCGAGACACTGCCCATCGACAAACCTGACATGTTTGTCTTTACCAAGCGCGAACCTCTGGGCGTGGTTGCTGCCGTGGTGCCCTGGAATTCGCAATTGTTCCTTGTAGCGGTCAAGATCGGCCCGGCATTGGCTGCCGGGAATACGGTTGTTCTAAAAGCATCCGAACATGCCAGCGCGGCCATGCTGGAGTTTGGGCGACTTGTCGAAATGGCCGGTATCCCGTCTGGTGTGGTCAACATCGTAACGGGTCATGGTGAGCCCTGTGGACGGGCTTTGACCGGGCATCCACTGGTGGCGCGCGTCTCTTTTACCGGTGGCCCAAATGCCGCGCGCCATGTGCTGGAGAACGCAAAACGCAACTTTGCCGAGGTCTCATTGGAACTGGGCGGCAAGTCGCCCTTCATTGTTTTTGATGACGCCAATATCGAAAGTGCAGTCAATGCCTCGATTGCCGGTATCTTTGGCGCGACAGGGCAAAGCTGCGTCGCCGGATCGCGGCTCTACTTGCACGAGGACATCGCGGATGAGTTTCTCGACAGGATGGTGGCGCAGGCGCAGCAGATCCTCATTGGCGATCCACTGGCCGAGGAAACTCAGATGGGGCCGCTTTGCACCCCTGGACAGTTGGACCACATCCAACGCGAGGTTGCCTTCGCTCAGGAAGAGGGCGGCACAGTTCTGGTGGGGGGCAAGCAGCCGGAAGGCAAAGCAGGGCTATATTTCGAGCCAACCATCATCGACTGCCCACGGCAGGATCTGCGTATCGTCGATACAGAGCTTTTCGGCCCTGTACTTTGCGTCCAGCGTTTTAAGACCGAATCTGAGGTGCTGGAACTGGCCAACGATACCGAACATGGGCTGGCGGCGGGCATCTTTACCACCGACGGCGCGCGATCCTTGCGCATGGCAAATGCGGTGCGTGCCGGCATCGTCTGGGTGAACACCTACCGTGTTGTGTCGCCGATAGCGGAGTTTGGTGGCGTTAAAGGATCAGGCTATGGCCGCGAAAGCGGGTTCCAGGCGATCTACGATTACACCCGGCCCAAGACGGTCTGGATGAACACATCGGATGAGCCGATGGCGAACCCGTTTGTAATGCGCTGAGGGAGGTGAGCATGAAATTCCAACTTGCCGTAAACATGGAGCGGATCGACAACAGTCTTGATATGAAAGACGTCGCGCGCCACACATTGGAGATGGTGCAAATCGCCGAGGATGGCGGTTTCGATATCGTTTGGGCTGCTGAGCATCACGCGCTGGAAATGACGATTGCGCCCAACCCGTTCCAACTGCTGACTTGGTGGTCATCCGAGACCAGCCGGATCCGGCTTGGTACGGCGGTGGCGACCGCTGCGTACTGGCACCCGATTAACCTGGCCGGTGAAGCCGCGATGCTGGATCTTTTAAGCGGCGGTCGGTTGGAGTTTGGTATCGGGTCAGGTGCCTATCAGCGCGAGTTCGATCGCATGAAGCCGGGCCTCAAGCAATCTGATGCGTGGCGCTATATGCAAGAGATGCTGCCCACGGTGCGCGAGTTGTGGAAGGGCGATTATGCGCATGAAGGCGAATATTGGCAATTCCCGACATCAACCTCGGTGCCCAAACCATTGCAAGCCGAGGTTCCGGTTTGGGTCGCGGCGCGCTCGCCGATCACCTATGACTACGCCATGCGTGAACGCTGCCACGTGAATTGCTGGCCTTTCACCCGCCCGTTCGCTGAGGCCGAGCTGTACAAAAAGCAACTCGATGAGGCGATTGAAAAAGCGGATAATGGCTGGGTTCCACGTTTTGCGCTGATGCGCCATTCCTGCGTTTACGACAATGCGGCCGATGGCGAAAACGCGATGAAGGCGGTGCGACGATTGCTGAGCCAGTTCGAAAACCTCTATCGCAATTTGGGCGATGTCAAAGATGGTTTTCCTGCTTCCATTCCGCTGGATCAGTTGGAGGGCCGGGAACAGTATGATCCCTTGATGCTGGAAGAAAACCTAATGTTCGGTTCACCTGAGCGTGTGATTGGAAAGCTCAAGAAATATCAGGGGCTCGGTGTGAACGAGTTCATCTACTATGCCTCGATGGGGCTTGATCACGCGGCGCAGCAGCGATCCTTGCGCATGTTCTGCGACGAGGTCATGCCGGAATTCAAGGAGGACTGAAGCAATGGCAGAAGGGGTCAAAACACACCGCGACGGCCACGTTCTGGAAATCACACTAGAGCGGGGCAAAGTAAACGCCATCGACGTTCCCACCAGTCAGGCCTTGGCCGCGGCGTTTAAGGAGCTGCACGAGGACAAGGACTTGCGTTGCGCGATTCTGACCGGGGGCGGAGATCGGATTTTCTCGGCCGGGTGGGATTTGAAGGCCCTGAACGAGGGCGAAATGCAACTCGACAACTGGTGGGAGAGTGATGACTACGGGTTTGGCGGGTTCACGGGTCTGACCGAGAATTGGGCGCTCAACAAGCCGGTTATCGCGGCCATCAACGGTCTTGCAATCGGCGGTGGATTCGAGATGGCCATGGCCTGTGATCTGCTGATTGCGGCGGATCATGTGGAGTTTGGCCTGCCTGAAATGCCTTTGGGCATCGTTCCAGATGCGGGGGCACTACAACGCCTGCCTCGGAGAATACCGCACAATATCGCGATGGAGATGTTTCTATTGGGCCGTCGCATGACCGCCACCGAGGCAGCGCATTACGGGTTGGTCAACAAGGTGGTTCCAAAGGATCAATTGATGACAGCGGCCCGGGAATGGGCGGCCTCGATTGCCTGGTCAGCGCCTCTTGCAATGCAATCCGTCAAGGAAGTGCAGCGCGAGATCGAGTGCGTGCCGCTGGAACAGGCCTTTCACAAGATGCGCACCGATCCGATGCCGATCTACCGCAAGATGCTGAAATCTGATGACGCGGCCGAAGGTGTCGCGGCTTTTGTCGAAAAGCGTGAACCCAAATTCAAGGGTGAGTGATGTATCCTGACCCCTCATCGATCACCCGCATCACCAGCATTGGAGCCGGCCCCATCGGCGGCGGCTGGGCAGCGCATTTTCTTGCGCGTGGTTATGATGTGACCGCCTATTTGCATGACGCGAGCGAAACTGATGCTTTCTACGAGATCCTGCATACTGCCTGGAAAAGCTTGACGGATTTGGGCCTTGCTGCTGGCGCGTCGCTTGACCGTTTGCGTATTGTCACTGATCTGGAGGCTGCGCTGGACGGCGCCGAATTTGTGCAGGAAAGCGCGCCCGAGCGTCTTGAGATCAAGCAGGCACTTTATCAACGACTCGGGCTCATTTTGCCAACAGACGTCGTGATTGGCTCTTCCACGTCCGGCTTGATGATGACCGACATCCAAGCGACTTGCGCGACACCGGAACGCTGTGTGATCGGCCATCCCTTCAATCCACCATATTTGCTACCACTGGTCGAAATCGTGGGCGGCGAACAGACATCACCAGAGGCGGTGGCTTGGGCCGGGGAATTCTACGAAATAGCGGGCAAGGCCCCGTTGATGATGAAAAAAGAGATCCCCGGCTTTGTCGCGACCCGACTGCAAGAGGCGCTTTGGCGAGAGGCCCTGCATATGGTCGCCAATGGAGAGGCAACGCCGGAAGACATCGACATCGCACTCATGAACGGCCCGGCGCCTCGTATGGTCTCGCAGGGTCAGTGTATGGCTTTTCACGTGGCCTGTGGTACCGGAGGCATGGCCACCAACCTGGATCAGTTCGGCCCGGCGCTTAAACTGCCCTGGACCCGGTTGGAGGCACCTGAGCTGACGAAGGAATTGCGCGATCGCATGGTCGATGGCTGCAACGCTGTCGCCGGCGACCGAGATTTCGAGGACATGGCAGCCCAACGAGATCGCGAAATAGTTGCAGTGCTGAATGCTCTGCGTCAGTCCCGCGGGGGATAACCTTGAGCGGGCACGTTGTTCAGAATGGACAAGAAATCCGAGAGAGAGCCGGGCCAGCTGGGTGCCGGCTCGCTTTTCGGCCATGCCTCACGGTATTCGGATGGGCGCCGGCCGAAGAATTTACCGAATGAATAGGCAAAATGTGACAGTGTATTGAATCCTGATGCGGTGGCAATCTCGCGTACACTGAGGTCGGTCGAAATCAACAGCAGGCGAGCATTCTGCAATCGGCGCAATAAGCCGAATTGCACCACGGTACAGCCCACGTGTTTCTTGAATTGGCGTTCCAGTTGACGCTGAGAAACACCCAGAACATCAGCGATTTGGGGCACTTTGAGCGGCTCTTCTATGTTTTCTTCGATCAGGGTCATCGCTTCTCGGATCAACGGAAGCATGGTTTCCGTGCTCCGGCCCATGGTGCTGCGCTGGGGTGAGGCGGCGTCGCGAATGGGGTGATGCAGCATCTGGTCTGCAATCTCCCCCGAAAAGCCGCTGTCGCTGATGGATTCAATCAGCCTTAGCATCAGATCGACCCCAGCCAACCCGCCCGCGCACGTCATTACCTTGCCGTCAATAGTGAACAGACACTCATGAACATCGACCCGATCAAAGGATTCCCGGAACCCGCTCAACCACGACCAGTGAATAGTCGCAGGTTTGCCGTCCAACAGGCCTGCACGTGCGACGATGTAGCTGCCCAATTCAACGCCGCAAACAGTTTCGCCTGCGCGTGCGCGTTTTCGCAACCAGGTGAGTAAAGCGGTGTTTTCGTAGTGTTCAGTACCCCAACTGCCCAACACAAACACAAAATCTGCCGGAGTGAGGCTCCCGTAGTCGGTGTCAACTGCGGTCGTCATGCCATTGCTGGCAACAATCTCAGGACCGTCGAACGAGACGATGTCCCAGGAAAACATCGGTTCTGACGCCAGGTAATTTGCGATCCGCATGGTTTCGATCATGGTGATCAGCGTGGTCAGGTTGAAACGCGGGACAACGACAAATACGGCATGCCGTTTAGCCCGAGCCATATGCGTTGTGATGTCGACATGCATTGGTTTTACCAAGAAGCTTTAGGTCAGATTTTTCGCCATTCTAACCTAATCTGTGGCGGATAATCGACATCTTTATCCGTCAATCGCGCGGCAATCTAGGTAAAAAGGGGGGCTCGGATATGACCTACGAAGTTGTGCTGACCTGCGCAGTTACCGGTGCGGGAGATACGACCGGCAAGAGCCCTCACGTGCCGGTGACCCCGAAAGAAATTGCTGATGCGGCAATCGAAGCCGCCAGGGCAGGGGCCTCTGCCGCGCATGTGCATGCGCGTGATCCTGAAACGGGGCAGGGCTCGCGCGATCCGGCGCTCTTCAAGGAAATCGTGGATCGAATACGCGAAAGCGATACGGATGTGGTCATCAATGTTACGGCAGGTATGGGGGGCGATTGGATTTCAGACCCGTCCAATCCCGCCATGCCCGGTCCGGGCACCGACATGATCGGACCAGAAGAACGGCTGGCCCATATCAAGGAATGCCTGCCTGAAATCTGCTCTCTCGATTGTGGCACGCTGAATTTTTCCGACACGGACATGATCTATATTTCCACGCCACCGACACTGCGTCGGATGGCGGCACTGGTTCAAGAATGGGGTGTAAAGCCCGAGCTTGAGGTCTTTGATCTCGGCCATATCCGATTTGCCAAGGCGATGGTGGAGGAGGGGCTGATTGATGCGCCGCCGATGTTCCAGTTGTGCCTTGGAATTCCATGGGGGGCCGATCAAACGGTGGAGACCATGGCGGCCATGAAGGCGCAACTGCCCGTAGGCGCCAGCTGGGCCAGTTTTGGGATTGGGCGGGGGCAGATGCCGATGGCAGCCGCAGCTGTCGCGCTTGGCGGGAATGTGCGTGTCGGTCTTGAGGACAACATCTACCTTGATCGCGGGGTTCTGGCGACAAACGGCCAGCTTGTCACCCGCGCCCGAGAGATTATCGAACGGATGGGTGGGCGGATCCTGACACCGCAAGAGTCGCGCAACAAGCTGAACCTGAGGGGGGCGGATGGCTGATCCAACCCAAACCGGTAGCTTGCAAATTCGCAATGTCTCCAAGTTTTTTGGTCAGTTCCGTGCTGTCAACGACATCTGCCTGGATATCCGAAATGGAGAGTTCCTGACGCTGTTGGGCCCGTCGGGATCGGGCAAAACCACCTTGTTAATGATGATCGCCGGGTTTCTCGACGTATCGAAAGGAGAGATTGCGCTGGACGGTGCGTCCATCTCGGATGTGCCAGCCGAAAAGCGCAATTTCGGCATGGTGTTTCAAGGATATGCTCTGTTCCCCCATATGACTGTTCGCGACAACGTGGGTTATGCGCTAAGCGTGCGTAAACGCCCCGCCGACGAAATTCGGAACCGTGTCGACGAGATGCTGGAGCTGGTTCAGCTTCAGGAGTTTGCAGATCGCAAACCGGGGCAGTTGTCTGGTGGTCAGCAACAACGTGTGGCCCTTGCACGTGCCTTGTGTTTTGCGCCGCCTGTGCTGTTGCTGGACGAACCGCTGGGAGCGCTGGACAAAAAGCTGCGTGTCGAAGTGCAGGAGCAGCTCAAGGACATTCATCGTCGCGTTGGCACCACCTTCATCTATGTCACCCATGATCAGGAAGAGGCACTGTCGATGTCTGACCGCATCGTGATCATGCGCGACGGCGCGATCGAGCAGGTTGGCACGCCAAAAGAGCTGTACGAGCGCCCGATCAATCAGTTCACCGCCAGCTTTCTGGGGAAATCGAACTTCATTCATCAACAGGGGAAGGTCTTTGCCCTTCGCCCGGAAAAAATTGATCTGATGCTTGGCAACGAAAACACCGAGGCCCGGATGAGGGGCGCCATTCGCAGCATCACCTATTTCGGCTCGATGCAGAGGATCATCGTGGACACCGACGAGGGGGCCGAGATTGAGGTTGATATCGACGTCTGGCGCAACGCCTCTGATCTGGCAGAGGGGGTGAGGGTGGATTTGCTTTGGAAGGATACAGCAGCAGTGGAGCTACAAGCGGGCTAGGCACCCCAACACAGAACGCCCAGAGGCGTCATGACCGAAAGCCGAGTCAAATCTCGGATCAAATGGGAGGAAGAAAATGCACGATAAACAATTCAAAAAGGAAATGCTTGCCGAAAGCGCCCAGGCGTTCAAGGCTGGCCGCATGGACCGGCGCACGTTTCTGGCGCTTTGCGGTGCCTCGGGTGTTGCAATGAATGCGGTACTGGCGGGCGACGCCGAAGCGGCGGCAGACCATGTCGTGATGTGGAACTGGGGCGGCCAATCCGAAGAATGCCATGGCTCGGCCATCGGTGAGGCCTTTACCGCCAAAACCGGCAAAGGTTTGAAGTTTGATACCTCTGGTCCGCTGGAAGGCAAGATCAAGGAAATGGTCGACAGTGGCAATGTGACGGCCGATGTGGCGGATGCGGATTTGTTCAACGCCGTGTCACTTGGACCAACCGGGCATCTGGAGCCGATTGACTATTCCGTGGTGTCCAAGGAGAAAACGCTGCCCGGCTATGCGCTGGAATATGGGGTGTCGATCATCCTCTACGGGTATGCCTTTGTGTATGACACTGAAGCCTATGGCGATAATCCACCGCAAAACTGGGCCGATTTCTTTGATACCGAGAAATTCCCCGGGACCCGTGCGCTTTACAAATGGGCAAATGGGTCGCTCGAGGCCGCATTGATGGCCGATGGCGTCGCTGGCAGCGATCTCTACCCGCTTGACATGGACCGCGCTCTGAACAAAATCCAGTCGATCAAAGATGACAGCCTTTACTGGGGCTCTGGATCGGAAGTTCACTCGATGGTGGTCAACAACGAGGTCTCGATGGCGATCATCTGGCAGAACCGGGGTCGCAACATCGAAAACGACACTGACGGTCAATACAAGCTGGTGAACAATCAGGCGATGGCGATGCCGGGGGCGTATATCGTGCCTAAGGGCAACCCCGCTGGTGCCGCAGTCATGGATTTCATCGCCACGGCGCAGGATATACCAGCGCAGCTGGCGCTGTTGGATTGCCTTGGCATGACTCCGTCGAATCCCGAGGCCTTTGGCCAGATTCCCGAGGACCAACAGCCTTATGCGATCACCTCGGCCATGAACATCGACAAGATCGTTTACAACGATCCTGAATGGTGGGGTAAAAACGGCGGCGACGCGGTGAATGCCTTCCTCGAAGCGATCAGCTGATCGCTTTAGCTTATGGTCACCCGATCCTAAGGGTCGGGTTGCCAAACCCTTTCCGAAAGCTCTGGATGCAAGCCTTAAACCGTCATATCCACCCAGGATGGCTGATTATCGCGCCTTTGCTGCTGATGGTGGTCGCGCTCTATCTCGGGCCGATCCTGAATATTCTTTGGCTGAGCGTGACAGACCCCGAGCCTGGGTTTGGCAACTATGCCAAACTGGCGGAAGGTGATGCGTTGATCCGCATTGTCTGGACCACGGTACGAATCTGCATCATCACGACGGTCTTCAGCGTCATTTTCGGCTATTCCATCGCCTATGCGATGGTGCATTGCCATCAACGCCAGAAGACTTACATGCTGACCCTGCTATTGGTGTCGTTCTGGATCTCCATCCTCGTACGCACCTTCGCCTGGCTCATGTTGCTGGGACGCAAGGGGCTGGTCAATGTCACATTGGAAGACATCGGCCTGGTTGCTGAACCCATCGCCTTCATGCGCAATGAGTTGGGCGTTCTGATTGGAATGGTGCATTACATGATCCCCTATGCGGTGTTGCCATTGCTGGTCTCGATGCAATCCATTGATCAGAGGGTGATGGACGCCTCGCGCAACCTGGGGGCCAGCGGAAGCCAGACCTTCTGGCGGGTCTACCTGCCGATGACCATGCCGGGGCTTGTGGCTTCGACCCTGTTGGTTTTCATCCTCAGCCTCGGGTTTTATGTCACACCGGCCGTGTTGGGCGGCGGCAAGGTGCTGATGGTGGCAGAATACATCTCGGTTCAATTGCTGGTGACTTTGAAGTGGGGCACGGCGGCGATGCTGGCGGCCATCATGCTGTTTGGCGTTCTGGCGATGCTTTGGATCATGTCGCGGTTCATGAAGCTGAGCACGGTGTTCGGGGGGGCAGCGCGATGAAGCCGGGCCTGTTCTCATTTTTCAACCGCGTGGGGGCATGGGTGCTGCTGTTGTTTCTAGTGACACCGGCCCTGATCGCCATCCCTGTTTCGTTGACGCCGAAACGCTTTTTGTCTATGCCGCAGGGCGAGTATTCTCTGCGTCATTTCGAGAAGCTGTTCACCAGTGAGGAATGGCTGTCGAGTTTTTTCCAAAGTGGCGTGATTGCCCTGTCCTGCTCCGCATTAGCGACGCTTTTAGGCACGCTTTGTGCGATCGGTCTATGGCGAGTTTCCTCGCGATTCAGCGAACTGGTTCGCGCCTTTCTGCTGCTACCATTGATCATACCGCAGATTATTTCCGCCATGGCGTTCTATCGGTTGTGGATCCCTCTGGGTCTATTGGACAGCTACGCCGGTTTGATCCTTGCGCATACAATCCTGGCAGCCCCAATGGTGCTGATCACGGTCAGCGCGTCTTTGGCAACGTTTGATCCCAAGCTTGAACAAGCCTCCAAGAATCTCGGGGCCTCCAACTGGACCACCATGCGCCGGGTGATCCTGCCTTCGATCAGGCCGGGGGTTTTTGCCGGGGCGCTCTTTGCCTTTATCCTCAGTTGGGATGAAATCGTGGTGACCTTGTTCATCTCGAAATACAGCGTTTATACGCTGCCGCGCCGCATGTGGAACGGCATCCGTGAAAACACCGATCCGACAGTGGCTGCCGCTGCCGTGATCCTGATTGCCATCACCCTGATTGCCTTTGCCGTTTCTGCGATTCTGTCGCGGCGAAACACGCGGGCTCAGGCAGAATGAATGAGGCTGCCATGAATCTGGAAACCAGTCACGAAACAGAGCTTCTGGTTAGCACTGTTCGCCGATTTGTCGAAACAGAGATGTATCCGCATGAAGAAAAGGTGGATCGCCTAGGCTATGTGCCCGAGGAGATCGGCCGCCAGATTGAGGCGAGGTCGCATGAATTGGGCCTCTTCGCCTGCAACCTGCCCGAAGAGGTTGGTGGCGGAGGGCTGGGATATGGGCCCATGTCCCTGATCGAGCGGGAATACGGCCGTACAAGCCATGCGCTACAAAGCTGGGCGGCCCGCCCGACGGAATTGCTGATGGCCTGCGAAGGAGACCAGCGCGAGCGATATTTGCTTCCTGCCGTGCGCGGTGAAAAGCGTGAGCTCTTTGCCTTGACAGAGCCTGACGCAGGTTCGGATGTCATGGGGATGAAGACAAATGCGATACGCGACGGGGATGACTGGATCCTGAATGGTTCCAAACACTTTATCTCCGGTCCCTGCATGCCGGATTTCGCGATTGTCTTTGCTGCAACTGGTACAAATGAAACACCACGCGGCCCACGCAAACGGGTGACGGCTTTTCTGGTCGATGTGGGCCTTCCGGGGTTCGACTGCCGCGAAGGGACGCATTGCGTCAGCTATCGCGGTTACAAGACTTTTGAGTTGAGTTTCGACAATGTGCGTCTTGGTCCGGATCAGATCCTGGGCGAAGAGGGTCGCGGGCTTGAGCTGTCGGGAAAGTGGCTCGGCATGGGGCGTATCTGGGTCGGCGCGACCTGCTGCGGTAAGGCCGAACGCATCCTTGACCTGGCGACCGAGTGGGCCGCAACGCGCAAGCAATTCGGTAAACCGATCGGTACGTTTCAGGCCACCGGCTTCCGTTTGGCGGACGGTGCGATGACGTTGCGCGCGGCCGATCTGATGGTGCAAGACGCCGTTGCACGTGCCGAAGCGGGTGTCATGGGTGATGCAGATGCGGCAATGGTCAAGGTTTACTGCTCAGAGATGCTCAACAGGATCGCCGATGATGCCGTTCAGATTTTTGGTGGCATGGGATTGATGGAGGAAATGCCGATCCAACGGTTTTGGCGCGATAGCCGATTGGAGCGGATTTGGGACGGCACCAGCGAAATCCAACGCCACATCATCACCAGGTCCATCCTGAGGCCACTTGGCGCATGACGCCGGCGCGGCGCGAAAATCTTGAGCGTCTTTTAAAGCCGCGCCACATCGCGTTTATTGGTGGACGTGATGCGACCATTGCCGTGCGCGAAGCCCGTCGGCGTGGATTTCAAGGGAAAATGTGGGCCGTTAATCCCAAACGCGCCGATCTGGATGGCGTGGGCTGTGTTCCCTGCATCTCGGACCTGCCGGAGCCACCTGATGCCGTCTATCTCGCTATCCCTGCGGCCGGGGTGACAGATGCCCTGAGAGAATTGGAACAGATGGGTGCAGGTGGTGTCGTTTGTTTTTCCGCGGGCTTTAAGGAAACTGGCGACATACAATCGGAACGAGATCTGATCGAAGCCGCCGGTGATATGGCTCTGATCGGCCCAAACTGTTATGGCATGATCAACTATGTCGACAATGCCGCGCTTTGGTCATTTGAACATGGCGGCTGGTCGCCGGGATACGGTGCAGCGATCGTTACCCAGTCTGGTATGTTCTCATCCGACATCACCATGAGTGCGCGTTCATTGCCAATGGCCTACATGGTTTCTGCAGGCAATCAGGCGGTCTTGGGGATTGAGGAATTCCTGGATGCCTTTGCTGAAGACCCGGCTGTGCGCGCCATTGGATTGCACATCGAAGGGTTGCGTGACATTGCTGCTTTTGAACGCGCCGCGCTGAAAGCCCTGGATCGGGGGGTTCCGGTTGTCGCACTGAAGACCGGCAATTCCGCCATTGGGGCGACTCTGACGGTCAGTCACACCGGCTCTCTGTCCGGTTCGAGCGAGCTTTATCAGGCACTGTTTGATCGCACCGGGGTGATCGACGTCACCAGCCCGTCGCAGTTTCTGGAAACGCTGAAGTACCTCTGCGTAGCAGGCGCGCCGCAAGGCAGGCGTGTCGCTGGCTTTACCTGTTCTGGGGGCGGGGCGACGATGCTCGCAGATCACTCGGAAAGGATTGGTGTGTGCTTTCCCAAAGTGGGCTCTGCAGGGCAGGAAAGCCTGACCAGTTTGCTGCCTGAGATCGCGACGGTTTCCAACCCGCTGGACTATACGACCCCGATCTGGGGACAGGGCGATAAGACTTACCCGGTTTTTGCCACGGCGCTATCGGCCCTTAACGCGGATCTGGCTGTTCTGGTGCAGGACTACCCGGCAGAAGGGTTGGACGCGTCCAAGATCTACTACCAGAACGATGCTGCAGCTTTTGCGCAGGCCGCTCAGGAACACTCTGTCCCGGCAGCGATCTGCGCGACCTTACCTGAAAATCTTGATCGTGGAACCCGCAGGCATCTCATAGAACTGGGGGTCGCACCTATGCAGGGTATTCACGAGACGTTGAATGCCATGCGTGATGCTATTTGGTGGTCCGAAGCAAGGGCGCGGACAAGGATTGACCGGCCTGCCGCCTTGCGACCCGGTGCAACTATACAGAGCCCAATGGTATTGACCGAAGACAAAGGTAAATCCTGGCTCAAGCAAACGGCTATTGCTGTGCCAAACGGACATGTCTGCAACGCGGCCGAGGCAGCTGGCGTTGCGAAGGATATCGGCTATCCGGTCGCACTGAAAATGATGTCACCAAGCTTACCTCACAAGACCGAAGCGGGCGCGGTCGCTTTGGGGATCAAGGATGCGGAGGGGCTGTCCTCGGCGATCAAGGCAATGACGGCAACGGTTGCGGCTTATGACCGCGCGGCGGTGACGGATCGCTTCCTGATCGAAGCCATGTCGCCCAAGCCGCTTGCAGAGATGATCGTCACGCTGCGTGCTGATCCGCAATTTGGTCCCAGCTTGGTGATTGGTAGCGGCGGTGTTTTGACCGAGTTGGTCCGAGACGCGCGCACTGTGTTGTTGCCTGCCTCAAAAGACGAGATCGAGCGCGCATTGTGTTCGCTCCGTGTAGCTCGACTGTTGGAAGGGTACCGGGGCAGTCAAAAAGCGGACATTCCGCGAATTTCGGATGCGCTGCACCGGTTTTGTGCGGCGTTCCTAGAGGCGCGCAGCCAGGTCGCAGAGGTCGAGATCAACCCGATGTTTGTCTACCCAGATCACATCGTCGCTGTTGATGCCCTGATCCAGGTGCCTCGGTCATGAGCAGGAATAGGATCATACCCAATCCCGATCTGGCTGTTGGAGACGACAACAAGCAACGGTGGAACCAGCCGGAATTTCGCCGGCATGGGTTCCACAACGCATATCGGCTGTTCCGCCGATGTCTCATGGTGCGTTCCAGAGAGGTTTTGCAGCTGGAAGCCGCCGAGCAAAATCTGTGCGCCCGTGTGCCTGAACTGGAACAAATGCTTGCCCATCCGGCGTTCTCTGCGTTCTGCTGTTTAAAGAACGACAAGATCATTCTGGAAAAAGCCGCAGATGATTTTTCGACTTCAGCGCCGCATTCGATCCAGTCGGTGACAAAGCTACACATCCACTTAATCATAGGTCGTCTGCTTGCACAGGGGCTGTTGTCATTGGACGCGCAGGTCCGCGACTATCTGCCGGGTATCGGCAGCGGGTATGCCGAGGCCAGCATTCAATCTTTGCTCGACATGAACGTCGATAACGACTTCACCGAGGATTATGCTGACCCCGATGCCGACTGCTATACTGAAGAGGTCGCTCTGGGTTGGCGCTTGCCCGGCGAGGGTGAAAAGGAAATCACGCTTGCGGAATTTGCGGCCTCGATCACTGGTTTCAGGGTAAACTCGGGGGTGCGACAAGCCGACTATAAATCCGCGAACACGGATGTCCTGACCCTGATAGCGGCCGAGGTTTCGCCCATTCCACTAGCTGAACAAATCGAAGAAATTGTTGATGCGGCAGGATACGAGGGCGCCTTTCACATCAGCCTCAGCAAGGACGGGCACCCAGCGTTTTCTGGTGGCGGTTGCCTAAGCGTGCGCGACCTCGCGCGGTTCGGGTTGCTACTGGCGCGGGAAGGCCGCGACCTGCACGGTCGACCTATGGCCAACATCGGTTTCCTGCAAGAAACTCTGATCCGCCGCGCGCCAGCGATGACATCACCCAAGAATTGGCTCAAGTACTCAAACCAGACCATGACCGACGGTCGATTAATCGGTCATGCTGGCTATGGAGGGCAGTTCCTCATGGTGGATATGGTCACCGGCACCAGCTGTGCATTCTTAAGTGTGCTGGAGAATGACTCGGGTTACGATGACACCTATATGGGAGAGCTGGCCACAACGCTTCGAGACGTCTGCCTTTCTGTCATTTGACGGGTTTGCAGTTGCCGAGCTAAGTGTCAGCGGGGAAGGCACGGATTGGCCGCTTTGCAGTCCTTGACCTGGGCCGAATCTTTTAGAGTGATCCGACCCACTCTTCGAGCATCCAGTTTCGATCACCTAAACTGAACTTCTTCTCAGCGCGAACTGAACTTCTTCTCAGCGCGGCATTTACGTCTGTCGGGATATCCTGCCGAAGTTGTCAACAAGGCATGTCGCGGGTGTGACACAACCCGCCTGAAGTTGCTTATCGCGGAGCAATTGTTCGAAACAACAGCGCAGGTTTGTGACCCGACCGTCCCGACATATTGCACTGCACGCGGAGGCAAAGTGTTTTTTGGTTGGCCAAAGGGTAAATAGAACTTCGATGTTTACCTTCTGGTTCTGGGTTAAGAAGTTTTGAACAAACGGAGATTATCACGCATGGATATTGAAGGACTATCTGCGATCGTGACCGGGGCAGGATCAGGACTGGGGCTTGCTACTGCACAGGCGCTCAGCAAAGCCGGAGCACGAGTTACCTTGCTGGACCTCGATGAAGTTCGGGTAAAAAACGCGGCAGCGGAAATCGGCGCGCTTGGCATAGGTTGTGATGTTATCAACAGTTCTGCGGTCGAGGCCGCTTTGGATCTGGCCGAAGACCGGAGCGGACCAATTCGCATAGTTGTCAACTGTGCGGGCATCCCCGGCGGTATGCGACTTGTCGGACGGGACGGTCCAGTTGATATGGAAGCTTTCGCGAGGGTGATCAACGTCAACCTGATGGGAACCGTCAGCGTCATGACGAAATGCGCAGCCCGGATGATGCAGCAGGAGCCGCTCAATCAAGATGGCGAGCGCGGGATTATCATCAACACAGGCTCGATTACTTCAATCGAGGGTCAAATTGGGCAGGGGGCTTATGTGGCTTCAAAGGGCGCGATTGCCAGTCTGACATTGCAGGCCGCCCGTGAATTCATGCCCCGCGGAGTGCGGGTCATGACAATTGCGCCCGGATTATTTCGCACTCCGATCGCTGATCATATTCCGCAGGAGGTAATCGACGGGATGCTAGATGGCCGGATGTTTCCAAACAGGTTTGGCGAGCCCGCGGAATTTGGGCGCCTTGCCGTTAACATCATCCAAAACCCTATGCTGAACGGCGAGACCATTCGTCTTGACGCAGGCGTGCGGCTTCAAGCCGGATAGGTCTCTCGAATGCGCTTGTTTTCGAGGTCGTTTTCTGACGTCTCGATCAGCCACTCGCGAAAATTTTGGGCATCAGGATGGTCGCGATCCGCTTCCGGTGCGATCAAGTAGAAAGCCTCCTGCAGGGGCGCTTCGAGCTCGAAGGGTTCAACAAGTCGTCCGCGCTCGATCTCGACGCCGCACATTGAGGACCGTGCTAAAGCTACACCGCCACCACGAGAGGCAAACTCGAAAGCAAGCAGCGAGGTGTCGAACTGTAACCCCTGGCCCGAGTTGACACCGCTTGCCTTTGCATAACGCAACCAGTCAGCCCAACCCTCCTCGTAACCGAGCACGTGTAGCAGGCGATGGTGGGCAAGATCATCTGGTTTGCGGATCGCTTTGGAACCCTCAAGCAAAATTGGAGAGCAAACCGGTTTGATCACCTCCCAAGTTAACCGGTCGGCTTTGTATCCTGGCCACTTCCCTGTGCCGTATTGGATATCGAGATCAAACCGCTCATTGTCGAACTGATCTCCCCATACACTTGAGACCAGACGCACTTCAGTGTCCGGGTGGCGGTCAAAGAATCCCTGAAGTCGCGGCGCGATCCAGTTAACTGAATACCCGACCGGCGCCCGCACGGTCAGGACTTCGGAGCGCCGCAGGCCAAACACTTCCTCGGTTCCCGCGGCCAGGCGTTCAAAGCCGTCTCTGACCTTCGGTAGATAGGCGGCGCCCACTTTGGTCAGGACCAGACTTCTGGGTTTGCGCTCAAAGAGCGGCTCGCGCAAGTAATGCTCCAGCAATTTCACTTGTTTGCTGATCGCTGCTTGTGTCAGGTTCAGTTCCTGCGCCGCATGGGTAAAGCTCAGATGCCTGGCCGACGCTTCGAATGCGCGCAGCCAGGTCAGGTGGGGAAGTCGCCGTGTACTCATGGCCAACTCAAGCATAATTTCAGTTAGGTTATAGATAGATTATCTATCGCTTGAACGCCAAGAGAATCTCGGTGCAGATTGACGTTGAGACTATATGGAGCTGACGACTTGCAACCAGAAGATACCTTGGGATTAGACCCGATTAAGCTGTCGCGCATCACCAATTGGATGAACGCCCATGTGCATGACGGACGCCTTTCTGGTCTGGCTGTGCAAATATCTCGCCGGGGAAAGATATGTTTTTCGGAGCGTGCGGGATTTGCCGATGCAAAGTCGAAGCGGCCTGTATTACCTGATACTATTTGGCGCATCTATTCGATGACCAAACCTGTGACCTCACTCGCCCTACTTATGCTCTACGAAGAAGGGGCGTTTCAACTGGATCAGCCTGTTTGCGACTTTCTCCCAGATTTCGCAAACCCGCAGGTCTGGAAGGGTCCTGGTCACGCTCTGAACGAGACCGAGCCAGCTGACCGGGGTATTACAATCCATGATCTTCTCACACACCAGGCGGGGATCGTCTATGGTGATCCGCAGGGAAACGAGCTGGAGCGTGCCCTTTCGGATAGCGGTCTCGACTTTGACAGAGGTCTTACGACGATGGCGGAAGCTGTTGAAGTGCTAGCGAGTTTTCCCTTGGCCTTTCAGCCGGGTGACCGTTGGTTTTATGGCCTTTCGACGGATGTTCTCGGCCATTTGATCGAGGTTATCAGTGGTCAGCCTCTCGGCGAATTTCTTAAGACACAGATCTTTGATCCGCTCGGAATGGTGGACACAGGCTTCGCCGTATCGGCCGATAAGTCTGGCCGCTTGGCCACGCTCTATGACCGCGCGCCAGGCGGCTTTGTTGCTTCTGATGATCAGAAAGGTTTCATTGCGCCGGTTACCTTGGAAAGCGGGGGCGGTGGGTTGCTCTCCACAATGGACGACTACCAGCGTTTTGCAACGATGCTTCTTCGGCGCGGCAGATGTGACGGAGGCAGGTTACTAGGGCGCAAGGCTTTTGATCTAATGGTGTGCAATCACATGGGCGGCGATTTGGCGAGCCGGGGACAGGCTCATTTCAGCGAAACTACCTTTGAGGGGGTTGGCTTCGGACTCGGTGTGTCGGTGATGTTAGACCCGGCGCGGGCCAAAATCATCGGCTCACCCGGTGAATTTGCCTGGGGCGGTATGGCCTCGACCGCCTTTTGGGTGGACCCGATCGAGGAGATGACTGTGATACTTATGACGCAGCTAATTCCTTCGAGCGCCTATACCCTGCGCCGTGAGCTTAGAGTTCTGAGTTACCAGGCGCTGGTGGACTGAGGCGACGTCAGTCTAGGGGCAGGTTCGTCTGGGTCAAATGGCAAGCGATGCTCAATCCACCGGGTAGGTCATGCAAAGGTGGAGTCCGAGTATCACATGTTCCCGCAATGATATGGGTGCAGCGGTTGGCGAAGGGGCAGCCCCGCGCACCGATTTCGACGCTGCCAGCGCTAGCCGCCTTTGCCTCGCTTGTATCTGCCACGCCTTCCAGCCAGCCTTGGCGCATCTCGGGCACCGAAGATAGCAACAGCTTTGTGTAGGGGTGAAAAGGCGGGCGAAAAACCGCTTTTGATGGTCCCTTTTCGACGACACGTCCGGCATACAGTACAACCACCTCATCGGCGAAAGAAGCTACGGTGGAAAGATCGTGACTGATGAACATGTAGGCGACGCCCAGTTTGTCCTTCAGCGATTTCAGGAGTTCGATCACACCTGCGGCCACCACGGTGTCCAGCGCCGAAGTCACCTCGTCACAAAGGATCACCTTGGGCTCGGCGGCAAGCGCGCGAGCGAGATTAATGCGTTGCTTTTGCCCACCAGACAGCTCTCCGGGATAGCGGGAGGCGAAATCGCGAGGAAGATCGACCAGTTCCAAAAGGTCGCCGACCTTCTGGGCGCGTGCGCGCCCCTTGAGGTTCAGATAGAATTCCAGAGGACGGCCCAGGATATCGCTGATCCGTTGCCGAGGATTAAGCGCCGTGTCAGCCATTTGAAAGACGATCTGGCAATCCTTGAGCGTTTCAATCGACCGATCCTTCACTGCTGGAGCGGCGGTATTGCCATCGAGTTGGACTTCTCCGCCCTTTAACGGTGTGAGGCCCGCAACAACTCGGGCAAGTGTGCTTTTTCCACAACCACTTTCGCCAATTACGCCCACGACCGAAGCGGCAGGTACATCGACGGATACATCAGAGAGAATGGTCAGAGCTCCATAACCCGCAGTCACGTTCCGTGCCGAAATCACCGGCCTCTGAGCCAGATCTGTCTCCACGTGATCCACCAAGTGTGGAGCAGGACGGACAGCCTCCATCAGTGTGCGAGTGTACTCGTGCTGTGGGTGGTGCAAGATCTGATCCGTTGTGCCTTCCTCGACCATCTCGCCGTTTTTTAGCACTAGAATTCGGTCAGCCACCTGCGAGACTACGGCGAGATCATGTGTGACATAAATCGCGGCGGTACCCTGATCGCGGATAATGTCCTTAAAGGCTTTCAGCACCTCGATCTGGGTCGTTACGTCAAGCGCAGTGGTGGGTTCGTCGAGTATCAGAAGGTCGGGTCCACAGGACATGGCCATTGCAGCCATCAAGCGCTGCAACTGACCACCCGAAACCTGATGTGGAAACTTGTCGCCGACGGTTTCCGCGGCGGGCAAGTCAAGTTTGCGGTAAAGCTCTATTGCATTCGCGGTCAGAGTTTCGGCATCTCCGGTGCCATGCCAAAGAGGTGCCTCGATAACTTGCTTGCCGATCCTAAGCGCAGGGTTGAAGCTAGCTGCTGCCGATTGTGCCACGTAAGACACTTCGTCCCCGCGCAAGCTGTGGCGGTCGCGTGGGGGCAATTTCATAATGTCCCGTCCGTTCAGCCAGACTTCACCCCCTGAGATGCGACAGCCGGGGCGGGCAAAACCCATTGATGCCAGAGAGATCGTAGATTTGCCCGAGCCGCTTTCGCCAATGAGTGCCAACACTTCGCCCTTGGCGACGCTCATGGACACGCCCTTGACAATTGGCACATAGTTACCGCCTGGGGGGCGTCCCTCGACGCGCAGGTCCTTGATGGTCAGAATGTCGGTCATTGGTCGATCTTCTCCAGAACAGTTTCGCCTTGCTGGCGCTGTTGGAACCAGTCAACAAGCAGGTTCATGGAAACGGTCAAGGAGGCAATGCATGCAGCTGGTATAAGCGCTGCGGACGAACCGAGGAACAGCCCCCCCACGTTTTCCTGCACCATGAGCCCCCAGTCGGCCGCAGGTTCTTGCACTCCTAGGCCAAGAAACGACAGGCCCGAAAGGAACAGGATCGAAAAGGTGAATCGAAGGCCAAACTCGGCAATCAAGGGGGCCATGGAATTGGGTAAGATCTCACGTGTCAGAATCCACCAGGTGCCTTCGCCCCGCGCACGGGCAGCCTCGACAAAATCCATAACGCCGATGTCATAACCAAGTGCTCGAGAGACACGGAATACGCTGGTCGAGAGGACCAACCCAACAGTCAGAACAAGCACTGTGATAGAAGTACCGAAGGCGCCTATGACAACCAAAGCCAATAGGGTGGAGGGGAAAGCCATGAATGCCTCGACAACGCGGCTTACTACGATATCGAACCAGCCTCTCAGAATCGCGGCGGCAAAACCGAGTGCGACGCCGAATAAAAAAGAGATCATGGTGGTGACAAGTGCCAGCAACAGCGTTGTACGTACTCCATAGATCAGGCGGGACAATACATCTCGTCCCAGCTTGTCAGTACCCAGCAAACCGCCTTCGCCTATTGGTGCAAAGGTCTGGCCTGAGATGATTTCGGCTTCACCATGGGGTGCGATCCATGGCCCAAAAAACGCAAGGATGAGCCAGAACAGCAGCACCGCGCCGGCAATACCTGCAGTCCAGGTCAGGCGCAGGCCCGCAAAGACGGAGGCCCGGGGAGTGGGGATATCGGTTGCTTCGCTCATTTTGGGTACCTTAAGCGCGGGTTCGCCATGATGGACAGGACGTCGGCCAGTAGATTCAGAAGGATATAGACAGTGCCAAAAATCATTGCACAGGCCTGGATGAGTGGAATGTCCCTCAGAGTGACACCGTCGACCAGAAGCCGCGTTAAGCCGGGTACGCCAAACACGGTTTCAACGATAATGACACCGGACACCATGTAACTCAGATTAAGTGCAATAACCGTGAAGATCGGCGACAGCGCGTTAGGCAGCGCGTGGCGCAAAACCAGCCTACGCTTGGGCAAGCCCTTGAGTGCTGCCATCTCCAAGTATGGGGAGGTGAAGATGTTGATGACGGAAGAACGTGTCATCCGCATCATGTGCGCCAGAACGGCAAAACTGAGGGTGGCTACGGGGAGAGCCAAGGCCCGGAAATTCTGCCAGAAATCAAAGTAGGGCCGCGTGTTGGCCGACGCGGAGAGCCACTTTAGTTCGACTGCAAAAACTTTCATCAGAATGAGACCAATGAAGAATTCAGGCACTGCAATCAACGCAAGTGTGGTCATGGCAAGAGTTTTGTCGATCCGGCCACCGGCGCGCATCGCAGACCAAAGGCCAAGAGCCAAAGACATCGGTACCGAGATTGCCGCTGCCAAAAGCGCAAGCCGCAGAGTGTTCCACATACGGCTTTCTATCATGTCAGCCACAGGTCGCTTGGTGGCCAATGATGTCCCCAGATCCCCTTGGATCATACCGCCCAGCCAATCGAGATAACGCACTACTGCAGGGCGGTTGAGTCCCATCTCTTCGCGAAGCGCGGCAAGCGATTCTTCGGTGCGGCTTTGTCCTAGAATGGCTTCAGCAACGTCGCCCGGAAGGATTTCCGTCGCGCCGAAGATAATGATGGAAGCAAGGAGCAAGGTTAGTAAACCCTGAGCCAGGCGGGTCAGAATAATTCGGTACACCTTGGTCCTCCCTTCAAGGCTTCCGGCATATTCGGCGCAAGCTTGAAGCGAGACAAACAACCATAGCGACCAGTTTGGGGTCGTTTTGGTTATAGCAAAGGCATGTGTATTCTTTTGTTTGGGCAAAGACCGAGATTTTGTTGTTTGTTCCGCAGGGCTGGAGAACGCAAAGACTGGGGCGATCGGAGATGCCCATGACTGCCTATTCCTACCCATTGTTGATCAAGCAAATCCTCGCCACGCCGCTGGCAAACACGCCAGATCAGGAGATTGTACACGCCGATACGAAGCGGTATGACTATCGCACTTTTGCCAGGCGCGTCGGTCAGGCTGCAGGGGCGTTGCGCTCACTTGGCGTGGGTGAGGGTAGCGTTGTGGCCGTTCTGGATTGGGACAGCCATCGGTATCTCGAGTGTTTCTTTGCTATTCCGATGATCGGGGCCACGCTGCATACCGTGAACATCCGATTGTCGCCGGATCAGATCCTCTACACGATCAACCATGCAGAGGACGACGTAATCCTGTGCCACGTCGACTTTTTGCCACTTCTACTCGAGATCTCTGAGCGGATCGAGCGGCCTTGGCGGTTGGTAATCCTCAGCGACGATGGGGTGTTCCCCGAGGTGGAGTCCTCGGAAGGCGAGTACGAGGCCCTGCTGCAGCAGTGCGAACCGGAGCAAGAATTCCCGGATTTTGACGAGAATATCCGAGCGACGCTTTTCTACACGACCGGTACCACAGGTGATCCCAAGGGGGTCAGCTACTCCCAGCGCCAACTGGTTTTGCACACAATGGCGGTCGCGGCCGGGTTAGGCCCGGTACCAGGCGGCGGGCTGAACCGGAGCGATGTCTACATGCCGATAACCCCGCTGTTTCATGTGCATGGTTGGGGCATACCCTATGTCGCCACATTGATGGGCCTTAAACAAGTCTATCCAGGTCGTTACGATCCCGCCCGCCTTTTGGGGCTAATCGAAAAGCACGGTGTTACGTTCTCGCATTGTGTACCGACGATACTTGCGATGCTTCTGAATGCACCTGAAGTCGCGCAAACAGATCTCAGCAACTGGAAGGTCATCATAGGCGGTTCTGCTCTGTCCGAAGGTCTGGCAAGGCAGGCATTAGAGCACGGAGTTGACGTGCACGCTGCCTATGGCATGTCAGAGACCTGTCCGTTCCTGACAGTGGCGGACATGATGGCCACGCGGGACCCGCAAACACCGCTGAGTGCTCGGATTGCAACAGGAAAACCCGCGCCATTTGTGCAAATCCGTGTGGTTGATTGGGATATGAACGATGCCCCTCGCGATGGAAGGACGACGGGAGAAATTGTGGCGCGCGCGCCCTGGCTAACTCAAGGTTATCTGAAAAACGAGGCCGGGACGGGGGCACTTTGGCAAGGCGGCTGGCTGCATACTGGAGATGTCGGGTTCATCGACGAAACGGGCACGTTGCGGATCACCGACCGGGTTAAAGATGTGATCAAGACCGGAGGCGAATGGGTGTCTTCGCTTGAATTGGAAAACCTCGCGAGCACCGTTGAAGGTGTGAGTGAAGCGGCCGCCATTGGCGTTTCAGACACGAAATGGGGGGAACGCCCTATGCTGATTGTTACCTGCTGTGATGAAACCGAAAAAACCTACGACCGTCTTCGTATGGCGTTCGATGTGGCGGTTGACCAAGGGGCGATTTCGAAATGGGCGATCCCAGACCGGATTGAGTTTACCGACAGCTTGCCAAGAACGTCGGTTGGCAAACTGGACAAGAAGGCCCTTAGGGCCCGGTTCATCTAATAGGAAGGTTCGTGATATGAAAGATGTCGTTGTCGTATCAACCGCTCGAACACCCATAGGGTCGGCTTTCAAGGGTGCCTTCAATAACTCGAAGTCGCCGACACTCGCTGGACACGCCATACGAGCCGCCGTCAGTCGGGCCGGTATCGATCCAGCAGAGGTAGAAGATGTGGTGCTGGGATCGGTACTGACCGCTGGGACTGCCGGCCTGAACATCGCCCGCCTGGCAGCGCTTGCAGGTGGTCTCCCGGCAACGGCTGCAGCCCAGACTCTCGATCGTCAATGTGCCTCGGGCCTGATGGCCATTGCCACAGCGGCAAAACAGATTTCGGTCGACGGAATGGGCATTGTCGTGGCGGGAGGACAAGAAAACATTTCCGCGGTGCAGGCCAGGTATTTCGACTGGGTTATGGACGAAAAAGACCCAGCGGTAGTCCAAGCCTCAGAGCACGCGTATATGCCGATGCTTGTAACCGCCGAAAATGTAGCGCGTCTGCACGGGGTAACTCGTGAGGCACAGGATGAATTCGCGGCACTGTCGCAAACGCGCACGGCCGCCGCCCAGGCTGCAGGAGCATTCGACGATGAAATCGTACCTGTAACAGCGACCAAGCTGGTCAAAAACCGTGAATCTGGCGAAATTACCGAAGAAACCGTTACGGTTCGGCTGGACGAAGGCAACCGGCCGGGAACGACAATCGAAACGCTTGCGGGGCTGAAGCCGGTTGTTGAAGCCGGTGTCGTGACCGCAGGAAACGCGAGCCAATTGTCCGACGGGGCATCGGCCTGTGTGCTGATGTCGGCCCGTATGGCCGAACGGCGCGGCTTCGCTCCACTAGGCGTATACCGGGGCCTTGCTGTGGCAGGTTGCGCTCCAGAGGAGATGGGCATGGGACCAGTTTATGCTGTTCCGAAGCTACTGGAGCGTGCCGGATTGAAAGTGGATGACGTTGGTCTTTGGGAATTGAACGAGGCTTTCGCAGCCCAGGCCATTCCCTGCCGGGACCAGCTGGGTATTGACCCCGAAAGGCTAAACGTGAATGGCGGCGCGATTTCCGTCGGTCACCCCTATGGAATGACTGGCTCCCGGTTGGTTGGCCACGCGTTGATTGAGGCGAAGCGGCGCGGGGTTCGGTATGTGGTCGTCACCATGTGCGTCGGCGGTGGTATGGGCGCGGCTGGGCTTTTCGAAGTCTGCTGACATTTCCATAACCTCAGTTATGGCAAAGTCATGGAATCGGTTGTTTGTGTACAGGGTGCCGTCCGCTCAAACTTCGATGAACAGCGGGTGCAACCCGCATCGGTCATCTGGGAGGAAAAAATGTCCGATATCGATAGCTTGGTACGCCAATATAAGGCGGGATCGCTCAGTCGTCGCGGTTTTTTCAAACGCGCAGGCGCTTTTGGTTTATTGGTGCCCACAGCAAGCAGCATTCTTGCACAGGCTGGTCCCGCATACGCTCAGTCGCCAACACGCGGTGGCTGGCTGCGGATCGCGCAGGGCAACACCGATGATACCCTAGAGCCCGTCAGGATGACGGACACTTCGGATGCAGTCTACGGCAATTGCGTCTACCAGCGATTGACTCGTTTGCTACCCTCGCTTGAGGTCGAAGGCGACGCTGCAGAGGAATGGAGTGTCAACGATGCAGCGACCGAATGGACATTCAAGTTGCGCGATGGCCTAGTTTTCCACAACGGTCAGAACGTCACCTCAGCCGATGTAGTCGAAAGCCTGTCGCGCCACATTGCCGAGGGTTCGGAATCGCCTGCCAAGGCTCTGCTTTCGACAGTCACTGCAATCGATGCACCCGATGCTATGACCGTAAAGATCACCTTGTCCTCCGGCAATGCAGACCTGCCGGTGATCATGTCAGACTACCATCTGTCCATCCATCCAGCCGGGCACAGCGATTTCACGAATGCAATTGGCTCCGGCCCGTTCAAGGTGATGGAATTCATTCCCGGCGAGCGAGTGGTTTTCGAACGTTTCGAAAACTACTATGAGGACGGTAAGCCTTACCTAGATGGCTTGGATTTCATCCCTGTTCCGGACGCAAACGCAATGTTGAGCGCGTTGTTAGCGGGGGATGTAGACTCCGTATACGACGTTCCGGCCTTCGCTGTTGATCAGCTCAACTCCAACGACGCTGTGACGCTTCACAATACACCGACTGGTTCGTTTACCAACATGGTGATGATGGTGGACCGCGCTCCGACAAATGACGCGAATTTCCGTAAAGGTGTCAAACACGCGTTGGACCGTGAACTTGTTTTGAACCAGGTGTTCAAGGGAATAGGTACTATTTCAGCAGACACACCGATTGGCCCGACCTACAAGTACTGGTGCCCGGACGTAAAGCCTGCCGAATACGATCCCGACAAGGCAAAGTTCTACTTCGACAAGGCAGGGGTTTCGGGCTTCGACCTCCATACGTCCGAGACTGCTGGGAATTCGGCAAACGACATTGCCTTGACTTTCCAGCAATCTGCAAAGGGAGCGGTAGATGTAAATGTGATAAAAACCCCATCGGACGGGTACTGGACCCACACCTGGATGCAGAAACCAATGACCATGTCGGGCTGGAACGCTCGACCTACTGTCGATGCCTTCCTGACCATCGCTCACATGAGGGGTGGCAGTTGGAACGAGACCATGTGGGGTTCTGACGAATTCGATTCCATGATCCTGGCGGCCCGCGCCGAATTGGATGAGGCAAAACGCGCGCAGATGTATTGCGACATGTTGCATATGATGAACGACGATGGCGGCTTTGTGAACGCCGTGTTCCAGAACCAACTTGAGGCAACAGCACAAAACGTCATGGGGTACACACCCCATCCGGTTGGAACTCTTGGTGGGTTTGGTCAGACTCTACGCAATATCTGGCTTACCTAAGGCTGCTTTCTCCCTGTCAGTGGCACCAGTCAACTGACCTTGGGTCGCCGGTTCCACCCGGACCGGCGGCCTTCTCTTGTCTCCCTTAAATCGCGATCAAGCCATGTTCTCTATTTCTCCGTCCACGCGTCTGCGCACATCACCCTTCTATGAGGCCACCTTGGCCGATGGTGTGTGTGCTATGACAACTTACAATCACATGTTGATGCCGACCTCCTATGGCAGCCCAGAGGAGGAGTACTGGCGCATCATCAACGATGTCTCGATGTGGGATGTTGCGGTAGAGCGGCAAGTGCAGCTAAAGGGCCCAGATGCCGGGCGTCTGGCGCAAATCCTTGCGCCGCGAGACCTTTCAAAATGCAAGATGGGCCAAGGCAAGTATGTTCCACTTTGCAACCACCATGGCGTGCTTATCAACGATCCAATCCTACTGAAGCTGGACCAAGACCGCTACTGGCTGTCTATCGCGGACAGCAATATCTGGTTCTGGGCCGAAGCCGTCGCACGAGAGCGCGGATTGGATGTGGAAGTCAGTGAGCCTGATGTCTCACCTCTGGCCGTGCAGGGTCCCAAGGCGGAAACTGTGGTTGCCTCGATCTTTGGTGATTGGGTGCGAGACCTGAAATACTTCTGGTTCCGGGAAACCGAAATTGACGGTATTCCGGTCGCCGTCGCCCGGTCGGGCTGGTCCAAACAAGGTGGGTTCGAGATTTACCTGATGGATAGTGCCAAAGGCACTGCACTCTGGAACATTGTCAAAGAGGCCGGCCAGCCACACGGTATTGGTCCAGGGAACCCCAACTGGAGTGAGCGAGTCGAGAGCGGTCTCGTTTCCTATGGAGGCGACACCGATGGACAGACCAATCCCTACGAAGTCCGCATGGGCAAATATGTGGACTTGCATGTGCCTGACGACACGATTGGGATCGATGCGTTGCGCCGTATTGCGGATGAGGGGCCGAAACGGCATCAATTGGGGGTTGTGCTGGACGCTGGCAGTCCTGCAAATCCAGAATTCACTTGGAACGACATAGAGAAAGGGGGGGTAAAAATTGGTGATTTGACGACGTGCGCCTGGTCTTTCCGGATGAAAAAGAATATCGGCTTTGCTTTGGTCTCGGTCGATGCCGAACCCGGCGACAGGGTCACGGTAAAACGTGGCGCTGGACCGGTTGGCGCAACGCTTTGCGAGTTGCCTTTTCTCTGAGAGCACGACGGACCTGGTCACCAAAACGAAAGGGCAAATTCCGATTATTCAATGAACCGATGTGCTTTTCGTCGGGTCGCCCAACCCTTGTTGTCCCACACACTCATGTGGCCGAAGAACTCATCCAGATCTGCTCCATCGCCAGTGGTGCAGATCACCACGTCTAGGTAGAGTTTTTCGACCACTAGCAAGTTCAATGGCGCGGAGCGAGAAGCCGACGGGTCGCTAACGGCGCTGACTGACCAGTTTTTAGCCCAGAGACAAAACCAACACCCAGACCGTACATTACTGCGTCTTTCAGGATCGGGAAACCACCAACCATCGCATGACCAAAGCTCACCAATCGCGCAGATCCAGCTCTGAGTGGACCACTCTCCTCCATGACCCTGATGGCATCCAGACTGAAATCCTTGGCTAGGTCTTAGTTTTGAACCGCAGGAATGCACTCGAGATTCAGCACTGTTCGGCTATTAAAAGGTAGCCGACTTATGAGAACTGCCGGCCGATCGCTCGGCCAATGGATGCGTGGGGTCAGGACAATAGGCGCAGCAGAATGTGCGCATCGTGGTTTTGACCACTATAGAAGACAGCGAGTACGCGTACGATCAGTTTGTCATCGTCGACTTCAAAATAAATGATCGCTTTGATCTTGGTTACGTTCCGAATGTTATTGCCGAGATGTGGTCTTAGGGTGCCTTGATGTGGAACGTTCGCCAGGCTTTCGAGGCTCTCCTGAATCTCTATGACGCGCTTCTCAGCGCGCAGAAAAGCGGTTTCCAGATCTTCGCCAAAGTGCTCAGCGGTTTCAACAAGATAGTCAAAAATGAGATCGAGATCTGAGGTTTCTTCTTCGGCGCGAACGACTTTATAGACCACGCGCAGCCCGCTTGCGTGCGATCATGTCTTTGGTACGCTCCTTGCCCTCTTCGAGAGTAGTGAAGGTTCCGTTTCGACGCTGATCCAGCAGCTCTCGCAGTGCGTCAGTGTTTTGCGATTGCTCACGCATCAGTTCAAGCCCATGCTGAAGCACGGCAGACAGGCTGGCGTAATGACCTTGGGCGACAAGATTCCGCGCGTAGGCGTCTTGTGACTCAGTCAGGGATATTGATGCTTTAACGCTCATATCAAGCCTCATGTATACTACTGAGTAGTATAAGCTGCTGCAAACAACAGTCAATATTGGGCGCGAACGAACGTGTTTTATTGCCATTACTATCCAGAAACAAACTTCCCTGCATATCCCGCTACATCGTATTGGCACGCCAACGCCGTTCAAAGGAATCTGATCCCCGCGCATTGATATCGGTTGAGCCCAATTTCTTCGGTTCGAGGATGAGCTTTTGTCCAGCACCCTATCGGAGCAATGCTATCTGACCCAGTCTCGCTTACGTTTGGGTGCGGGCACCCCGCTAGAGCCGTTTGAAAGATATTCCGTTGAAGGTGAACAACAAACGATTGTCCTGACCGTAGAAGTCGAGCCGCGTCTTGACAACAAAGTCGTCTTCCCGCGCAAGGGTAACAGCTTTTCTTACCCTTCGATGATCGCACACCGGCTTCACAATTAAATAAACAAAGAGGCCTCGATGGTCTGGGGATACTGCCGGTACGTATCACCTGGTAAGGCCAAGCGCATGTTCGCCATCTGGGGTACGGACAACTATGGTTATGAAGTCATACTAAAACGCAGAAGTGAAATTATGTTGAGTCAGGGGTCGCGAAATGACTTTCCGGAGAGATAGCCCGTAATCGTCCCAACAGACGGATCAAGAACCGTCTCGATGTCTTCGACCATACCTTGCGTTCTGATCATAGCAAAAATCCTAATCTCGGTGTTTGGCATTGCTTCTTGGGGTGTTGTCACGTTAACTTCCGACCCACCAAGGAATGCTGATGCCCGGACTTCAAGCAGCTCGAGTGGCGGCATTCCAGGCGTCAAATGCTTCGAGGCGGTGATATCGAATTGTTAAGGCTGAGCGACGGCGTGCGGGGGCACAGAAGCAATTCCGAACGGCTGAATGGGTTGTCACGAACCTCTGCAAACCTCCTGGGGACCGAAACCCCTGCATCGTTCGTTCCCGCTTACGGAATGGCAGGTGGCTGTTTTCGGCTCGATTGTTCAAACCCTTGTGTGACCAATGATCCAACCCCGGCGCGACTTCTCGCTTGGCGGCGCCATATGAGCGCAGTTTGTCCGTGATGATCCGCTTGGGAAGAATACCAAAACGCTTTACCAGGCGGCGTAACAGCCGTTTTGCAGCCCGTTTGTCCCGTTTCGGTTGGAGTATTTCGTCCAGCACGATGCCATGTTGATCGACCTCGCGCCAAAGCCAATACTTGCGACCTGAGATTCTCACGGCAACTTCATCCAGATGCCAGACATCACCTGGGCAGCCCTGTCTCTGCCGCAAGTTTTGAGCTATCGCCGGCCCGAATTTGAAGACCCAACGGCGGACGGTCTCGTAAGAAACATCGATCCCACGTTGTAGAAGCATCTCTTCAACTTCCCGTAGGCTCAAATTGAAGCGAACATAAAGCCACACCGCGTGAGCGATGATCTGAGGAGGAAATCGGTGGTGCTTGTAGCTGATCGACGATGAATTCATCGATGTCACCTATGTCCAAATCCAAGCATGAGCAACCGAACGACGGTTAACGTGACAACACCATTGCTGCCGTGAGTGGTACTTTCTAGAAATCACCGAGTGCGTGGGGTTTCAAAACATCAGGGCAGCCGTGCCTTCATCGGTTAAACAAGACCTGCATAATCAGTAGTGGAATCGTAGCTGTGCGAGTTCCAAAGCCTGGGCATCTCCTTTGCCGGAAACCCTGTAGACCATTCGATCTTCTTTCGTGATCCTACGAGACCACCAGCCACTAAGGTCACCTTTTAGCGGTTCAGGCTTACCAACGCCTTGGAATGGCGTTCGCATTGTCTGTTTGATCATCTCGTTGATACGCTTATGATTCTTAGGATCAGCCACCTGCCAGTGAAGATAGTCTTCCCAGGCTTGGTCCGAGAAAACTAACTTCACTCGATGAGATCTCGCTCGTCACCAATTCCAGCATCCAATTGAGCGATAGATGCACGCAAGCGCGACGCGTTGTTGGGCGTCGACAAAAGGTGCATTGTTTCCTGAATAGAATTCCAGGTATCCAGCGAAACCATCACCACGGATTCGCGGTTTTTGCGTGTAACAATGATCTCTTCAGAATCACGGATCACACGATCCATGACACCCTTCAACTCTTTCCGAGCATCAGTGTACGTCAGAACATCCATGATTTTTTCTTCCCTTCAGTTGTACAATATATCGTACAGCTAAGGTATTTTGTCAAGGCAACGGCAAATCTACAGGCACAAGATTGCGCTTCCATTCCTGTAGTATGTCTACACCACTGTGAGTTAGGGTCGGGACATACAACTAATAGATGACGGTTGCCGCGAGGGCGATTACGGAGTGGAAGACTCTGGGACAGCGATCATTATGTATCGACACGCGCCTCCAGTCCTTGCACCCCGGGTAGTCTGGTATTCGTTCTGGGTTTGGCCCGAATCCCACATTGTCGACTTCTCACGCCGAATTCACTGGTTTGCATGATGTCCACAAAATAAGCCGCTGGAAAATGGAGCGGTGTTCTGCCGTAACCTCTTGCTGATCACGGTTAGGGCACGTTGTTTCTGGCGCAAAAGAACACAGCCTAAGGTATTACATCTTCAGGATATTGGGCGTCTTTGAACGAAATCATGAACATATTTGTGGTTAATAAATTCCGGATGTAATTCACCGGTATGTGGAAGCAGCATCAACAAGCTGTCGTCTAGGACATATCCGTTTTTCAATCTTAAGCCACATTACCCGCTCAATACATAATAATCTTTATTATCCACTTTTGCGCACCACCTGGCAATGACCCAAATCGACGCTCCTGAGTGAAATTGCAGAACGGGTGGTTACTGTAGATGAGGCTCCCCACCAAACTAACTAAGGTGTTCCGCTATTTGCTTCACTAGTTCTTCGGCCTCGTCAACTGAGACATCCTGCAAACTGATTTTGATCCGCACTTCCGTCGAGGAAAGCTCTGCTGAGACTTTTCCGCCTCCAGGAAGCTGCACAGGTTTCAGATGCAAGACTTGTCGCGGACGTCCACCACGCGCTTTCTCCTTTGTCGGCTTCGGCTCTGATTTCAAGGCTTCTTCCAGCAGCGCCCACTCTTCGCGCATTTCAAGCGTGCCGGCGTCCGCCAGCACTTGGCGCAACTTTGGCTGCGCGCCGGATCGAAGCGCCGCGGCTAATTTCAAACCGGCTTTTTCCGTAAGACTAACTGGATGCTGCAGGAGATCACCCAGCGCTTCATGAACGATCGCAAAACTTCTAACTTTGGATCGCTTTGCCTTAGAAGCCGCCCCAAAAAGCGCATCAACTGCGGCCTCAGTGGAGTCGAAAACCCCCTGCCCTGCCGCCAAAACAGCTACTCGCCCACGTTCATACGGGCTCAGGTTGGACCGTATCTCGTTTTCTTCCACCATTGAAATATAGGCGCCCTGCCCCGAGCCCGCCTCACGCACAAAGGCCGGAATCGATGAAAAGGAGCTCTCCGTATCGGCAAGCAGTCGGAACGCTTTGAGCCTTCGGTATCCTGAGATGAGCCCAAAACCATCACCGCTCTTTGTTACCTCGACCGGCGCTCTCAGGCCGTGCGAACGCAATGAATCCAACAATTCGCTCATGGCCTCATCGTCTTCGACCATACGGTCCCTGCGGATGAAGTCTGCATCTATCTGATCTACCGGGATCATTTCCGCAACGAGCCCAGTTTCCTGAGCATCACGCCAACGCGCTGCATCTCCCTGGTCCTGTGCCAGTGCCACCCTATCCGTAACGGATGCCATGCTGTTTAATGTGGCGGCTTCGGCAGCAACTTTTGCAATCGGGGGTGTAGCCCCTTTTGCCTCAAATGGATTGAGTGAGGGTTTCGCCGCGAAACCTGCCTCCATCTGCTCTAACTCTGTTGTGTCCGGAGCGGACAATCTTCTGCGTTTAGCCATCTGCCTTATCTCCCATATGGGTATCTCGCCACCAACACCCGATCAGAACCTCTTTAAATTCCGCATAAGTCCTGTCAAAGGTTTCGCGACCCCTCACATAAGTATCGCGATTGAAGTCCCGGTAATCCGCTTCGTAAATGCCATTGACCTGCTCACCGGCTTGCCCGACCAAAGCGGTGTAGTCCTGTCTATAGGCGTTCATGAAATCCCCGAAATAGGCCTGGATCACATTTGCCATATCGGTCTGTTGGCTGGCGTCAAACCGAGTAATGATGGCCCTGACAACGTCCCATTCGAATTTAAGCTCTGGAAGCCCTGCTGCACGCTGAGCGGCGTTTTCTCCATCCTCTATACTCGCGAAGGTCGTATATAGCATGTCGAAAAATCGACCGGTCGAATCAAACTCCAGGAATGAAGCCCCAAGGGGCACCAACAAAATATCCGCCGCAGCCAGAGCGTTGATCGTTAGGTACCCAAGTGCAGGAGGAGTATCTAGGAACACTATGTCATAGTCATCCAATACACCGTCTTGATGCAGGAAGTTGGTCAAGCCATCCCACAGAGGCCAGCTCCGCAAACCCATTCGCCAGACCGGTATCTGGAATTCTGCCCAGTACAAATTAAGCTGAGCGCCAATAAGATCGATATTGGGCCAATGGGTTTTCTGAATAACGTCGCCTGGACCGGTCTTAAGAGCTTCATTCAACGTCTCATCCAGTGGGATTTCCGACTGTCCAGCCGCTTGCCTAACCCGGTTTTCCTGCTGGACGGCCTGTGCGTAATCTTTTGCGATCAGTGGAAACACAGTCTGCCACTCGTCTGCGACGTTACCCCCCAAGATAGACGTCATCGACCCCTGGCTGTCGAGATCAATCACTAGAACACGGTATCCATCCAAGGCGGCGGACATGGCTAGGTGTGCTGCAGTGGATGTTTTCCCGACACCCCCTTTAAAATTTGCGACTGCAACAACCTTTGCAGGCAACCCCCCAGGTCGATATGGCAAATATTCCTTGGTGCTAACACCTTCCGCCGCAAAGTGTTTTCGCAGCGTCAGAACCTCTTCCAAAGAAAACCATTTGGAACCCGTTTCACCTTCACCCTGTGGAAGGTCTGGGTTCGCCTTCAGGACTCGCCGTAGGTGCGCTGGTGCGACTGGAATAAGGTATTTTGTTATCTCCCAGATTGAAAAACGGCGAAGTCGTTTTTCACCGTCCGGAGCGTAACCTCTACGAGCCAAATCCTCTCGGCCTTTCGTGCAGAATGCTGCGGCTTTTGCGAATCGAGAAGTCCCTATAGGATCCGGTAACTTACTTGCTGCTACTTTCGGATCGAGATTCAAATAGGGCGGTAGTTGAGGAGGGTTGGATTTGTTCACTGTCTGAGCCTCAGGAAATGTTCGCCTTAGCGGCGTATATAGCGCAAGGTAGCGCACATTTTCCACAAAAGCTATCCTTGGTCCTGAAGTTGTCCACAGAAAATCAAGAATTGATTGAGTTTCGCGGCGAAACTTTCGAAATATTTAAAATGAGCACAACAAATAGTTTCTATTTTTTAGATAGTTAAATTAGTTTGCGGAAAAGAAAACAAGTAAAAACAGCAACTTACTATCTACTTGGTGCCTGTTTACAGGTTAATGGGTGCCAATTCACAGGCTAAAAGGTACCAAGTTACGGGATCACGGGTGGCAGGACTCGGTACGACATGCACCGATTCTCGGGTTGGCTGATTTTCTTGAGTTTCAGACCCTATTCATGTGCATTTCTTACCGCCGGTTAGAGTGTACGATTGCGTTGAGAGTCGCCTGAGGTCTTTTTCTGGGGATAACTTTCTGAGCACCACAATAAGGTACCCGTTTGCAGGAACTGTCCCATACTGTATTTGGGTACCTAAAGGTGATTGATCTTTGGGTACCCTTCGTGCCACAAATACTGAAACGAGCAGTCAGGCAGAATCATGCCGGAAACACAATTGGACATGGACCACCTTTCAGGCGCCTTGCGTCGGGAGACGGTAAAAAAGAATGTGGCCGCGATACATATCAGCGGTAAGCTCACGCTGCTTCAACGCAAGCTTTCTAACGTGCTGCTACTCAATGCATATGATGCGCTGACTTCTGCATCTACCCACACGATAGATGCGCGCACGCTTGCCATGATGGTTGGTTATAACTCCAATGATTTTGATACATTGCGTGCAAGTTTGCGTGCTTTGGCGGAAACCGTCGCAGAATGGGACATGTTGGATGAGCAAGGCCGGCAAGAGTGGGGCGTTTCTTCGCTGCTTAGCTTTGCAAAGCTAAAAAGTGGTGTTTGTGAATATGCCTACTCGCCCGCGCTGGCGCAGAAACTTTACGACCCAAAGATCTATGCTTTGATCAATGTGCAAATCCAACGCAACTTCAGTTCCGGTCATGGGTTGGCGCTTTATGAAAACTGTTATCGTTTTGTAAGAACCGGATCCACAGGATGGTGGTCCTTGGATGTGTTTAGAAAACTCATGGGTGTTGACGGCAGCGACTACTACAGCAGCTTCAAACACCTAAACGCAAAGATAATCAAACCAGCCGTCAATGAAGTAAATAAAAGCTCAGATATACTTATTGAGCCTGAGTTTCAAAAAAAGGGGCGATCCGTCACGGACATCAGGTTTCGGATCAAAGGAAACCCACAGAAAGCCATGTTCGAAATCGACGATAGTGATGGTGTGCGAAATCTGGCGGTTTACAAAACGCTTCGTAAGCAAGGGGTCTCAGACCGGCTGGCGCGGCAGTGGATCGCTGAACATGGTGAAAAATATGTTCAGCAAAAATTGGATTATGTAACAGGGCAGGGGGGTGTGAAGTCTACTCTCGGGTACCTGTCCGCTGCCTTGCGTGATGACTACAAGCCGCCAATCGAAGAAACGCAGGTTGCCCCAAGTCCCGAAGCGATTGAATCCGCGCGACTGAGGCAGGAAGAAAAAGTTCAGGAAGAAAAGGCCTATGCCGCCCGTGCTGCGGAACGCACCGAAAGGTCCAGAAAACTCTCCGTGGTAGAAGAGCTGGTTTCGCGGCGAAACCCAACGCAACGCGACGCTGACAAAAGACTGTTCATGGCAGGTCTGGACAATGACCTCGATCGCGAACATTTCCGTTCGCATGGGTGGCGCTCAGGCCTGAACGCCACTAGGATTTTTTCTTTTTGGGAGGAGCTAGAGCCAGAGGCTTTCGAATAGAAGAGGAGAATTATTGAAGGCCACAGACCTCACTGTTTCTTCAGGGCCGATCGAAGCGCATCGCCAAGTGCGCTGTGATGTGCATTATTGTCATTTTTTGCGCGTTGCTTTTCGTTCAGCCTAGATTTTCGGGATTGCCTCGATGTTCTCTTGTCGTCGTGTTTTTGATTGTCCGACGCCGTTCTGGTTTTGCGCATGCTCAGGCCAATTCGCTTTCGATTGGCATCAATGTCGACGACGGTGACTTTTACGACTTGGCCCGCCTGAACTATTTCGTGAGGGTCTTTGACAAACCGATCCGCCAGTTGGCTCACATGAACCAATCCATCCTGATGAACGCCGATGTCGACAAACGCCCCAAAGGCCGCGACATTTGTAACCGTCCCCTCCAACTTCATTCCGGGTCTAAGGTCTGAAATTTCCTCGACCCCGTCTTTGAACGAAGCCGTGACAAAACTTGGTCGAGGGTCGCGCCCAGGCTTTTCAAGTTCCGCGAAAATGTCCTGAACAGTGGGAAGGCCGAACTTGTCATCGGTAAAACGCTCGGCTTGCAGGTTTTTCAAGGCACCTTCTTGCCCCATGATCTGACGAATATCCCGTCCACAGGCAGTGACGACCCGTCGAGCAACGTCATAGGCTTCTGGATGTACCGAAGACGCATCCAGCGGCTCGGACCCATCTAAAATGCGAAGGAAGCCTGCACATTGTTCAAAGGCTCGGGGGCCTAGGCGCGCGACGTTCAACAAGTCGTTTCTAGATTTAAATGCGCCATGCACATCACGATGGGCAACGATTGAGTCCGCCAAAACAGGCCCCAAACCAGAGACACGTGAGAGCAAGGGAGCTGAGGCCGTATTCAGATCAACGCCGACTGCGTTCACGACGTCCTCGATGACCGAGTCCAGAGACTGTGACAACCGATGCTGATCGACGTCGTGCTGATATTGTCCGACCCCAATCGACTTTGGTTCGATCTTCACCAGTTCAGCCAGGGGATCCTGCAACCTGCGTGCTATCGAAACAGCGCCTCGCAATGACACGTCCAGATCCGGGAACTCACGCGCGGCAAGTTCAGAGGCCGAATAGACAGAAGCACCAGCTTCGGACACGACGACCTTAGTCGGCGTATTTTCAGTCTTTGGAATGTGCTTCAGCGCATCAGAAACAAGCCTTTCGGTTTCCCGGCTTGCGGTTCCGTTACCAATGGCGATCAGCTCAATTTTGTGCGTTTGCACAAGACTCAGGATCGTGTGTTTCGCGCCCTCAAGGTCATTCTTGGGCTGAAACGGGTAAAGTGTTTCTGTCTCAAGCACTTTTCCAGTTGCATCGACGACTGCCGCCTTTACTCCGGTGCGAATTCCGGGGTCCAAACCCAGCGTCGCCTTGGTTCCGGCAGGCGCGGAAAACAGTAAGTCTTTGAGATTGCGAGAAAAAACAAGAATTGCCTCATCTTGCGCGCGACTGCGCAGCTCCGCCATCATCTCTACCATCATCGACAAGGATAGTTTGACGCGCCAGGTCCAGCCAGCGACCTTGCGCAGCCAGACGTCGCCAGGCGCATCAGTACGCGTATGGAGATGCGCAGCTACGATGGCTTCCACCCGCGCAGCCCCATCTTCGGAGTTCGGCGCGATATCCAGTGTCACAATATCTTCCTTGGACGCGCGCAACATGGCTAGTGCCCTGTGCGAGGGGGTGTTCGCCCATAGTTCGGAATGATCAAAATAGCCGCTGAACTTTGCGCCTTCTTGTTGTTTGCCTTCGATCACTTTGGCTGACAGTAATGCCTCTTGGTGCATGAATGCTCGAAGCTCACCCAGTAATACGGCATTTTCAGTCAACCGCTCGGTGATGATGTCACGAGCACCGTTCAATGCGTCCTTTGTCGTTACAATCGTTTCAGTTAGGTATCCCAATGCCAACACGTCCGGGTCTGCGGTCCTGTCTGCAAGAATGGCGTCTGCAAGCGGCTCAAGCCCGTTTTCTCGGGCAATCATCGCCTTGGTGCGGCGTTTGGGCTTATAGGGCAGGTAGATGTCTTCCAACTGTGCCTTGGTTTCGGCCTGTATAATCGACTTAGCAAGATCGTCAGTCAGTTTGCCCTGATCCTTGATCGAATTCAGGATCGTATCGCGACGCGCCTGCAATTCTCGCAGATATGTCAGGCGGTCGGAAAGCGCGCGCAATTGTGTGTCGTCCAGCCCGCCTGTCGCCTCTTTGCGATAGCGCGCTACAAACGGGACAGTGGCGCCTTCGTCCAATAATTTGACCGCTGCTTCGACTTGTTCGGGCCGTGCGCTGATTTCGGTGGCTATGGTGCGAGCGATGCGGTCCAATTGGGTCTCCTGAAATTGATTGGAGAACCTTCTTAGCCAGCCGCATCACCAAGGGGAAGGGGCGTCAGACTTGTTGGGCAAGGACTTGTAGATCGTCGTAAAGCGATTTCGAAACCTCTACAAAGCCTCGGGCCACATTCCGACTGCGGGCAGCATAGCGGCGCTGGGATGGCAGGCGTGCCCCCTGATCGGTAATGTCCGAAAACAGCCGCTCGGCCCGTGCGTCATTTTCCGACACGCGACCGCCGCTGAACTGGGCAGGGTCAAAGGCCAAGATGATCTCGCCGTGATAGGGGGCCCCGCCTTCACCTTCGGCGAATTCCATACTTTCAAGACTGGTAAGATCGTCGATCAAAGGCCCGGCCAGCAACTCGATCATGATCGAAAGGGCTGATCCCTTGTAGCTGCCGAACGTCAACATCGCCCCTTCCATTGCAGCCTGCGGGTCTGTTGTCGGGTTTCCGTCCTTGTCTATGGCCACGCCTTCCGGCAATGGTTTTCCGGCCCGGCGGTACAACTCAATCTCTCCACGCGCAAATGCGCTTGTGGCGAAATCGAAGGTAAATGGATCTTTGCCGGAACGAGGCCAACTGAATGCCAGCGGGTTTGTCCCCAAGCTGCCCCGGGTGCCGCCTGCCGGGGCTACCCATGAATGGCTGGGCACCATGGCCATTGCCGCAAGGCCAGCCGAGGATAAGCGCTCGACTTCCGGCCACAATGCAGAGAAATGATAGCATCGGTTTATGACCATTGCTGCGATACCGTGGGTACGGGTTTTTTCGATCAGAACCGGCAGGGCGCTTTGGAATGCCAGCAGGGATATTCCGCCTTGGGCATCTACGCGGACAATTGCGTTGTCGGAGGGGGTCACAACAGGCGCGGCCTGCCCGTCGATCTTTCCGGACTTCATCGTTTCGACGCACATAAAAAGCCGGAAAAGCCCATGAGACTGGCAATCGTCAAACTGGCAAGTGGCCAATGTCTCGGTGATGGCCTGTGCATGATCAGGCCCGAAACCTGACTTGGCCAACACGGTCTGACACAGGGTTTGGATGTCTTCCAGGTTTAGTTTGACCGTCTCGCTCATGCGCTGCATCTCCTCGACTTGCGATGCGAAAGAGATAGCGCGGCAAGTCGGCCAAAGGGAACCGGATTTAGCGATCACCCCTGCGTTTTTGATTGCAGTTTTGCGAAAACATTACAGATGACCAACGCCACCGGATCGCGGAAACGGCGTGGGTTTATGCCTATCATCACTGACGAACAGGCCGATCTGTAATGTCTGCTGGAACTTTACACCCAGACTTTCAGAAGCTGATTTCTTTCGGTGTTCGAAAACGCCTTGTGAAGGATCGCAATTAACAGAAATATAGCGGCCATGACATCAGACCCTGTCAGGCCGGACCAGGATGAGGACGACACTACGCTCGGACCTCCAAGCATCTATGATGCCGACCCGTCGGAAGAGGATGACCTTTGGTTTCTGCCTGACGATGGTGATGGAGAGGTAGAAGAAGATTTCTTGCTACCGGGACCTAAGGCCGATCGTCGCCTGCTGTTTGATCCACGCGATTGGCGTGCGGCGCAGGCCGAACTTTCTTTCGAGCTGGCAGATCTGGCCGCCACGTTTGGCGCGTTGGACGAGCGTCTGAGGGCCGGCCCAACAGGTTGGACACATCGGTTGGCTCTTATGGATGTGTCGGATCTGGGGTGGTGGACCGGTGATCGCATCAGTGTCGATCGGCTGGCTTTATGGACGGGTTTGCGCATTGGGGCGACCGGAGACGATGTGCAGGCGCTGTTTCGCGCAGGCTGGGCTGTCCGACGACTAACCTCGGGGGCGGGTCCGTCGGAAGGGGGATGGGCCTCGGGTCTGACTGCGTTTCTGGATCGACTGGCTCAGGGGATCGAAGAGGTTCCCGAAGCGGTTGCCGATCTAGCCGAAGTGATGGAGAACGCCGAGGGCCTGCATCCGGTCACGCAGGCTGCAATCGGGTTTCATGCTTGGCGAGCGCTGTCTCAAAGGGTTGGGCAGGACACCGAAGCCGCAATCATCGCCGCCCGGCATGGCGCGACTATGGGCCGGGGCGGAGCGATGTTCATGCCACTGGCGCTGTCTGGGCCCGGAGCCTTGCGCGGGGTGGGGGCGACGGATGAAAAGCTCTCGGCGTGGATCAACGGGGCAGGGCAGGCGGTTCTGGCGGGTCTATTGCACCTTGATCGCGTGAACGCGTGGGAGGACCGTGCCCGTGACGCCATACACGACCTGAGCGGGCGCACGCCGCCCTTGTTGATTGATGTTCTCAGGTCATGGCCCATGGTTTCAGCGCCATTGGCACAAGAGCTGACACAAGCTTCTCGTGCGGCGGTTCAGCGCAACATAGATCGCTTTACGGATCGGGGTTTGATTCGCGAAGTGACGGGGCAGGGACGTTATAGGGTCTGGACTGCGGCGCTGTAGTCCATGATCCACTCGCGAAAGGCGCGAGCCGAAGGCCGCAAGGCTGCGTGTGACTGGTATATCAGGTGATACGCCTCTTGGCCTGGGACTGTGACCCCGTCCAGACATGGCACCAGACCAGACAACGACATGATCCGATCTGACGCCGGGGCGCGGGCCAGCGCGATGCCGCCTCCGCTGGCGGACAGTTCTGCGGCCATGATTGAATTATCAGCGAAGAAGTACCGGGCTTGTCCTGCGGGCAATCGAAGGGCTTCGAAAAGGTGTGGCCAGCTTGCGCGGTGCGTAGACACTTCGATCAGAGTAAACTTGAACAGGTCTTGTGGCTGACTTATCTGGGCCGCCACGTCCGGGGGCGCAACTGGGTAAAGATGTTCGCGAAGCAACTCATCGCCCTCGGTTCCAAACAGGGACGGGTTTCCAAAAACGATCTGAAGGTCGGTAAACCGGTTGGAAAAGTCCGAGGTCACGTTTCCGGTGGTCAGTGACAAGTTGATCTGCGGATATGACGTGTGAAAATCCGGCAAACCTGCAGCCAGGATCCCATGCGCGAACAACAGCACAGATTGAACATAAAGCCGTTGTTCCCTTGTTTCCCCAAACAGTCCGGTCGTCGCAGTTTCAAGCATCAAAAGCGATTGCTGAACCGACGGCAAATAAGCACGACCAGCTTCGGTTAGGGTGACGGAATGGGCATGGCGATGGAACAAGGGTGTCCCAAGCTGCGTTTCCAGCGCCTTGACCTGTTGGCTGACGGCTGCGGCTGACATGTTCAACTGTGCGGCCGCGCGGGAGAAACTCTCGGTTCGTGCGGCCGCCTCGAACACGCGCAACCAATTCAAGGACGGGATACGGGTCGCCATGTGAATAGGCTAAGCTGAACTTAGCCTGACGGGCAAGAGTTCGCGTTCTGTGAAATTCAAACTCTGTCTTATCCTTTTCCAATCATGCATCGGGGAGGAACACGCATGGCCGATCAAAGCGCCAAACATCAGTCCACGCTGACCCAAACGCAATCGGCCCGCTATTGGGAAGACGGCTTCCTGTTTCCTCTGAGTGTATTTTCCGAGCAAGAAGCGTCTGAGATACGGGCCGAGTTCGAAGGGATTGAACGAGATTGGCAAGACGCGGATCTTCCGCTGCCGTTGAATACCTACAAACGGGTGAACGCACATCTGGTCATGCCGATGGCCGCGCGCATTGCGCTGGATGCACGTGTTCTGGATGTGGTTCAGGGTGTATTGGGGCCGGACATCATGATCTGGTCCGCCGAGTTTTTTGTTAAAGAACCTGGGACCAAGCACACGGTCGGGATGCATCAGGACCTGACATATTGGGGTATGGGCGAAACACCGGATCAGGTGACTGCGTGGATCGCTCTGTCGCCCGCAACCGTAGAAAGCGGATGCATGGATTTCGTGCGAGCAAGCCACAAGAATCCGATTCTGCCGCATAACGATACATATTCGGAAACCAACCTGCTGTCGCGCGGACAAGAGATCGCTGTCGAAGTTGCCGAAGAAGACAAGACCCACATCGAATTGACGCCCGGACAAATGTCCTTGCACCACGGGTTGACGATACATGGTTCGGGCCCGAACCGGTCAGACGATCGGCGAATTGGTCTGGCGATCCGGTATCTGAACCCAAATGCAAGGCAGCTTGTTGCCGAACGTGATTACGCGATGCCGGCGCGGGGAAGGGACGCACAAAGTAATTTTCTGCACGTCGGGCCCCCAAAAGCACTGTTCTCGAAAGAGGCGCTCGCCCTCTATGAAAAAGTACGACAGGATCAAAGCAAGGCACTGGCGCAAGGCGCTGACAATTCGGTTCCGCTTTATGCGGCGACCTAAGCGGTGTTTACCGGCCAACGCCGACGTAGCTTTGAAACCCGGCTTTTAGGGCGACCCGTTTGGAATAGATGTTGCGCAGATCGACCATCTTCGGCGACTTCATCGCCGCTGCAAGTTCCGGCAGGTTAAGCGCGCGGAATTCGTTCCACTCGGTCAGCAGAACGACAACATCTGCGCCTTCAGCAGCAGAGTAGGGATCGTCACACCATTCAACACCGGGAAGCAAGGCTTCGCCCTCGGCGCGGCCTTGCGGATCGACCACGCGAACCGTCGCGCCGCCGCCGATCAGGGCCGGTATGATCGCCAGCGACGGGGCATCACGCATATCGTCTGTGTTTGGTTTGAAGGTCACGCCTAGGACAGCAACGGTTTTTTGATTGAAGCTGTCATTACACGCGTCGCGGATCTTCTCGATCATCCGCTTTTTGACCCCGTCATTCACACGAATAACCGTTTCGGTGATTTGCATGGGATATGCATGTTCCTGCCCGATCCGGGCCAGAGCGGCGGTGTCCTTGGGAAAACACGAACCTCCATAGCCGGGTCCTGCATGTAGGAATTTGTTGCCAATCCGACCATCCAGACCGATGCCGCGGGCAACTTCTTTGACGTCGGCATTCACGCGCTCGCACAGTCCTGCGATTTCATTGATGAAGGTGATCTTTGTGGCCAGAAATGCATTCGCTGCATATTTTATCATCTCGGCGCTTTCCAGATCCGTTGTCAGAATTGGGAAATCCCGTAGGTAAAGCGGGCGATAAATCTCGGCCATGACTTCGGCAGCGCGTTCACTTTCGACGCCCACGACAACCCGATCGGGTCGCATGAAATCGTCAATCGCCGCCCCCTCACGCAGGAATTCGGGATTTGAGGCGACGTCAAAATCAGCACTGGGATTGGCGCCTGAAACAACCGCATGAACTTGGCGGTTCGTCCCGACCGGAACTGTCGATTTCGTGACAATGACGGTATAGCCCGTTACGGCCTGAGCAATCTCTTCTGCTGCGGCCATGACATATGTCAGATCGGCTTGGCCATCGCCCCGGCGGGTCGGAGTTCCGACCGCGATAAAGACTGCGTCAGCACCATCGACCGCAGCGGTAAGGTCGGTGGTAAAGCTCAGGCGGCCTGAGGCCACGTTTTTTGCCATCAGCGCGTCAAGCCCGGGCTCATAGATGGGAACTTTACCTGCCTGCAGCATTTCGATCTTCTGGGCGGCTTTATCGACGCAAATCACGTCATGGCCAAAATCCGAGAAACACACGCCCGATACCAAACCGACATATCCGGTTCCGATCATCGCTATACGCATCTTTCGTTTCCTTTCTCCGAAAAGACGGACCTGGCGCGTTTTCACGCAGGAAAGTTCCGCCGCTTTCAACGCTTGCTGACGGCCTTGGCTTGCAATCCGGGGTATCTTGCTGTTTCTGAGAGTGCAATCAGCCAGATTGAGTTTTGTGGAACGCGACGATGACAAAAACTGCACTTATAACCGGTATTACAGGGCAGGATGGATCATATCTGGCCGAGTTTTTGCTGGAAAAAGGCTATGAAGTTCACGGTATCAAGCGCCGGGCGTCTTCGTTCAATACGCAGCGCATAGATCATATCTACCAGGATCCTCACGTCCCCAACCCGCGTTTGCACCTGCATTACGGTGACCTGAGCGATACGTCCAACCTGACCCGAATCATTCAGGAGGTTCAGCCGGACGAGGTTTATAACCTTGGTGCGCAATCTCATGTGGCGGTTAGCTTTGAATCGCCTGAATACACGGCCGACGTGGATGCGATCGGCACGTTGCGCTTGCTGGAAGCCATCCGGTTTCTGGGTCTGGAAAAGAAAACACGGTTCTATCAGGCGTCGACATCCGAATTGTATGGTCTGGTTCAGGAAACCCCACAGCGTGAAACCACGCCGTTCCATCCGCGATCACCCTATGCGGTGGCCAAACTGTATTCTTACTGGATCACGGTGAACTACCGCGAAGCCTATGGAATGTATGCGTGCAACGGTATCTTGTTCAATCATGAAAGCCCGCGCCGGGGCGAAACCTTTGTGACACGCAAGATCACCCGCGGTCTTGCGAATATTGCGCAGGGCCTCGAGGACTGCCTGTATATGGGCAATATCGATAGCCTGCGGGATTGGGGCCACGCCAAGGATTATGTGCGGATGCAGTGGCTGATGTTGCAACAGGATCGACCCGAAGACTTCGTGATCGCGACCGGTGTTCAGTATTCCGTTCGGCAATTTATTGAATGGTCGGCTGACGAACTGGGTATCTCACTTGAGTTCACAGGCGACGGTGTGGATGAGATCGCCACTGTCAAATCCGTGCGCGGCGATAAGGCACCGGCGCTGAAACAGGGCGACGTAGTTATGCGGATCGATCCTCAGTATTTCCGCCCTGCCGAAGTTGAAACCCTTTTGGGTGACCCGTCAAATGCCAAAAACAAACTGGGGTGGGAGCCGGAACTGACCGTTCAGGAAATGTGCGCCGAAATGGTGTCGGAAGACCTCAAAACAGCCAGACGCCACGCCCTGTTGAAAGAGCATGGGTTCGATCTGCCTGTCAGTCTGGAAAATGGCTGAGGAGGGGCATATGCGTAAAATCTATGTTGCCGGGCATCGCGGTATGGTCGGAGGCGCGATCCTGCGCCGTCTAAAAAATCGCCAAGCGGCGGGTGAAGCGCTGTCGCTGATCACGCGCACCCACGCCGAACTGGACCTGACCAACCAGTCTGCTGTGCGGGACTTCATGCAAACGGAACGTCCCGATGTGGTCATTCTCGCTGCGGCCAAAGTGGGCGGAATTCACGCGAATAATACGTACCCTGCCGACTTCATTTATGAAAACCTGATGATCGAGTGTAATGTCATCCATCAGGCATTTGCCGCAGGCGTTACCTCATTGCTGCAACTGGGTAGCTCGTGCATCTATCCGCGTGCTGTCGCACAGCCCATGCGCGAAGACGCCCTGCTGACTGGCGTATTGGAGCCGACCAATGAACCTTACGCAGTAGCAAAAATCGCCGGAATAAAACTTTGCGAAAGCTATAATCGACAGCACGGGGTCGATTATCGCTCGGTCATGCCGACAAACCTGTATGGGCCCGGTGATAACTTTCACCCGGAAAATAGCCACGTGCTGCCTGCTTTGATCCGCCGTTTCCACGAGGCGCATCGGGACGGGTTGGACGGGGTGGTTATCTGGGGTACTGGTAAACCGCGTCGAGAGTTTTTGCATGTGGATGACATGGCCGAGGCATCGCTGTTTGTACTCGACCTGCCCCGCGATGTTTATGAAGAGAATACGCAACCCATGCTGAGCCACATAAACGTAGGGTGCGGAGAAGATATCTCGATCGCTGAACTGGCAGCAATGGTTGCCAAGACGGTCGGATTCACCGGGCGGATCACGCAGGATGCCAGCAAACCAGATGGGACAATGCGCAAACTGATGGATGTGTCCCGGCTTGCCGACATGGGGTGGCGCGCGCAGGTCAACCTCGAAGAGGGAATACGCGAAACCTATGCGTGGTTTCTTGAACAGGGCGATGCTGACCTTCGGGCCAAGTAACCGCCCAAACCAGCGTCCGGGCGGCATTGCTGGCGTTACCGCCAGCGGCCAATGGCAATAAGCGCAGGCGCGTGCAAACCTGGATCAGATGTGACTGAAAAGACTTTGTAAGCCACCTGCAAGTCCGACGGTGCATCAATCCCTAGAAAGCGGGTGGTGGTGCTGCCACTACCGCTGATAACCGGAGTGGAGCCCGCTGCAAATGCAATCGGAAACGACCAGACGTCGGGCGCGCTGGCGAACAGAGAACCGTGTGAGGCTGTGCAGGCAGTCGGGTTCAGTGTCGCGGTGCAGATTTGCGTGCCGTCTGCAAACCGAACATAGTCCCCGTCAGGTGTTGTTCCGCGTTCAATGACCGCTCCGGTCGGTACGCCGCCATTTGTAGATACTGTGCCCAACAGGTTGCCGGGGCCGTAGCCGAAGTCTGCGCGCATCAGGCGACCCGGCGTTGTATCATCTGAACTGTTTTGAACGGCTGCACCGCTTGCAATGGCAGAGGCTGGGTCAAAGCTGAGCGCGTCGGTCCAGTTGCTTCCGTCTGGTGAGACCTTGATGGAAAATCCTGTGCTGCCGGACAGCCCCATTTCTGCGTGCCCTGTCCAATTCGATTGAAACAGCAAAGATGCAGTTTCGGCCGCGTTGGCCTTGTTGATCTTCAACTGATGACCTAGCCCATCATGGCTGAGCAACGACGCGGCAGACCGAACGGACAGCCGGTTTGTCTCGTCATATGTCGCGGAAATACCAATCCCTTTCAGGTTTTGGGTTGCAATAGGGGCATCCACCCAATCTGACCCGTCCCAGACGATCAGCCGGGATTGGTTTTCATCCCATGCGCGCCATCCTGATACGGGGCTTACGAAATGCCACGCATTGTCCAGCCACGCGGCCAGTTTGCCAGCTTGCCCTGCCCAGTCTCCCGTAGGCGCCGCCCCCAGAGCGTGAACTTCTCCCTGATCCGGTGCGGGCGGAGGATTGATTGCGCCTGCCGAGGCGACGCTCAACTGTACGATGACGTCCAGTTTCCTGAGTGCTTCATTATGCGTGACGTGTTTCTGCGCTTGCGACTGTTGAATAAATGGCAAGTCCAGTCGGGGTGAGTTTTGTGACACGGGGTCCTCCTATGGCTGTCGAAATGACATACGCAATGCGGGCCACAGTGAGTGCAGAGATGTGAATCCTTCCCGACTTGCACGAACGCATCAGAAAAGAATCGTTAATTCTTGGGGATTGGACCCGGTCGGCACGGGGCAGGTTTCAGTTTCTGCCACCAGCCCGGCGCTTGGACATAGGTAACCGTGTACGTTAGGCGGCCGTTACTGAGCCGCCTTGTCCGAAGAGATCACTTCGTGAATGTATTCACGCAGGTCGTCACGCAGATCTTCGCGAGACAGTGCATATGCGACCGTTGCCTGCAGGAAGCCGGACTTCGAGCCGCAGTCAAAACGCTGACCTTCGAACTTGTAGCCAAAAACCGGAACACCGTTTCCGATATCTTCGGCGATCGCATCGGTAAGCTGGATTTCGCCACCGCTGCCTTTTTTCTTCTGGTTCAGGTTATACAGAACAGATGGTCCCAGGATATAGCGCCCGATCACGGCCAGGTTGGACGGCGCGTCCTCTGATTTGGGTTTTTCCACCATGCCCCGGGTGCGCACGACGGATCCGATATTCTCACCAACATCCAGCACACCATAAGATTGGGTTTTTTCATGCGGAACTTCCATGGCCGCAACCATATTGCCGCCGGTTTCTTGGTAGGCTTCGACCATCTGCTGCAAACAGGGCTTGTCGGCGGCGATCACGTCGTCTGGCAGCATAACGGCAAAAGGCTCGTCCCCGATCAGGCGGCGCGCGCACCACACGGCGTGCCCAAGACCCAGCGCCTTGTGCTGGCGGATATAGGCAATCGCTCCGCTTTCCATGTTGGTGGCATTGAGTGTTTCAAGAAGGTCCGTCTTGCCTTTGGCCTTTAGTTCTTGCTCAAGGATGTGGTTGTGGTCGAAATAGTCTTCTAGCGCGGATTTTCCTCGCGAAGTTACGAAAATAAACTCGGTGATACCGGCTGCACGCGCCTCGTCAATTGCATATTGTACAAGTGGTCGGTCGACCAGCGTCATGATCTCTTTGGGGACGGACTTAGTTGCCGGCAAAAAGCGTGTACCCAGACCCGCAACTGGAAAAATCGCCTTGGTGATCTTGCGTGCCATGTTACCTCTCAAGTTAAAAAAATTTGCCCGAAAATCGCTTTGCTCTCGTGGCTTCGTCTTAGGCTGTGCGCGCAGAATGATCAACGCCGTTTGATGCAGGATGCTGCGTCATGGGAAATGGTGCCATCACGAAGATTGGGAGTCAAAATGAACTGCGGCAACATGCAGCGGGAAAGCTGAGTATTTATGCCAAAATGGAAGCAATAATATCGAATAGTGGAATATTGTTTGCCTACTATCTGATTGATTTGTTCAATCCCTAGGCGGAATTGAAAAACGCCCGAAGCCTGTAGACAGGTGTCGGGCGTCTTCGCTTACGCGTTGGCCATGATTGACTCAAGTGGATCGTGTTCAGCCACGAAATGATCGGGCTTCACCTCGTTTAATTGAGGCACATAGTCTGTCTGCCCTGCAGACAAACGGCTGGGCAGGAACCTCAACGCCGCTTTCGGATCCATTGGTGAAGGAAGTTCACCCGGCAGTTTAAGCCTCTGGCGGCTACGCTCGACATCCGGGTCCGGGATTGGCACCGCCGAGATCAAGGACTTGGTGTACGGGTGAATAGGTTCGGAACAAATGGCCTCACCATCACCCAATTCGACGATCCGGCCGAGATACAGAACCATGATCCGGTTTGATACGGCACGAACCACGGACAAGTCGTGGCTGATGAAGATCATCGACAGGCCAAACTCCTGCTGGAGTTCGCGCAACAATTCGACAATCTGGGCCTGAATCGAAACATCCAGCGCGGATACGGCCTCATCACAAATGATCAGCTTGGGCTTGTTGATCATCGCCCGCGCGATACCGACCCTTTGGTTTTGGCCGCCGGATAGTTCATGCGGATAGCGGTTGATCATGTTTGCTTTCAGGCCAACCCTCTCCATCATCTCGGCAACCATCTTCTTACGCTCCCGCTCTGTCAGGTCGGGGCGATAGGTCTTAAGTGGTTCAGCGATCGAAGCTGAGATTGTCATTCTGGGATCCAGACTGGCCAGCGGGTCTTGGAACACGATCTGCAAATCCTTGCGGTATTTGTTCAGTTCCGCCCGCTTTAGTCCAACGATGGGATGACCCAGCCAACTGACATTACCGCCGCTGGGTTCTATAAGCTGTAGTACGGCGCGCGCCAATGTCGACTTGCCGCAGCCCGACTCACCTACGACTCCCAAGGTTTCGCCCTTGCGGATGTCGAAGGTCACACCATCAACGGCTTTCAGAGGTACCTTGCGTCCGAACAGGCCGCCAGAGACATGGATTGGGAAGTGTACCTTGACGTCATCGACCGTAAGCAAAGGTTCTTCGGTTTTACCAAGCGCCTTGGGTGCGTCCCCAGCATCAATGCGCGGCATCGCTTCCAGCAGGGTACGTGTGTATTCGTGCTGCGGTGCGCGAAAGATTTCGCGCGTGTCGCCAGCTTCGACAAACTGTCCCAGACGCATCACCTGAATACGGTCGCACATACGCGCAACAACACCCATATCATGCGTGATCAGGGCGATGGCCGTGCCTTCGTCCTTCTGCAGGCGGACCATCAGGTCCAAAATGTCCGCCTGAACCGTTACATCCAGTGCCGTTGTCGGTTCATCCGCGATCAGCAGTTTGGGACTACACAGCATCGACATTGCGATCATGACACGCTGACGCATGCCGCCCGACAGTTCATGCGGGTATTGGTCCAGACGTCGCTTTGCCTCGGGGATGCGAACACGATCCAGCCATTCAAGACACCGGGCACGGGCTGCATTTCCTTGCAAGCCTTCGTGAACCTGTAGCACTTCGCGCATTTGCTGGCCGATCCGCAAATGCGGAGTCAATGCGGTCAGCGGATCCTGAAAGATCATGCCAACGTCGTCGCCCCGGATCTGGTTCAGCTTGTTCACGGGCAGGTTCAGGATTTCCTTGCCATTCAGCAAAGCCGACCCGCTGGCGCGCCCGGCCGGAGGCAGCAGCCCCATCGCAGCCATAAACGTCTGGCTTTTACCCGATCCGCTTTCGCCAACGATGCCCAGACACTCGCCTGGATTGATGTCAAAGCTGATGCCCTTGACGGCTTCGACAACACCATCCGGTGTATCGAATTGCACGCTCAGGTCCTTTACAGAAAACAGACTCATATCAGCGATCCTTCGGGTCCAGAGCGTCACGCAGGCCATCGCCGATGAAGAACATCGTGATGATGATGGCGACGTAAAATGTCAGGGGGAACATCAATTGCCAGAGGGTTCCATAGCCCATAGTACCAGCACCCTCGGCGATCAGACGGCCGAGTGAAGTGTAGGGTTCCGAAATTCCCAAACCCAGGAACGAGATAAAGCTTTCGGTCAGGATCATCTCGGGCACCAGCAACGAGGCGTAGACAATCACAACACCCAACAGGTTCGGCAGGATGTGGCGATACATGATGGTGAACTCACTAACGCCAGCGGCGCGTGCGGCCTCAATGAATTCGCGGTTTTTCAGGGTTAGCGTCTGCCCGCGAACGATCCGCGCCATTGTCAACCACCCCACCGCGCCAAGGGCGATGAACAACATAAAGAACGACCGGCCCGCCACAACCAGAAGCAGGATGATGACAAGCGTGGCCGGGATCGCCAGCAAGATGTCAACGAAGCGCATCATGATGCCGTCGGTGCGGCCACCGATATACCCAGCCGCAATCCCATAGCAGGTTCCTACGATCAGCGCGGTCGCGGCCCCGATCAGCCCCACCAACAGCGACGTGGTGGTCGCCTGAATGACACGGCTGTACAGGTCGCGCCCCAGATCATCGACGCCAAAGAAATGCCCGGTCTCGACCGAAGGCATCCCCATGCCCCGGACGTCACCCATGACATTCCAGTCGATTTCTTCGTTGTTCCACACGGCAAAATAAGGCCCGATAAGAGTGAACAAAACGATCAGACCCAGAATGAACAGACTGGCCATTGCAGCCTTGTTCCGGACAAACCGCATACGCGCGTCCTGCCAGAGCGAGCGGCCCTGAATGACCGTATAGTCGGTGATATCCTCGGCCAGATGCGCGGCTTTTTGTGATTTTCCAAGCATTGCCGGCCCCTCAGTAACGAATTTTCGGATCGAACCAGGCGTAGGCCAGGTCGGTCAGCAGGTTCACCAGCACGGTCAGAACGCCATACAGGATCGTGACGCCCAGAAGCACGGCATAGTCTCGTGATAGGGCGGACCCCACATAGGCTTGTCCCAACCCACCGGTTGAAAAGTAGATGTCGACAAAGACCGAACCGGTCAGAACGTAAACAAAAACTGGCCCAAGATAGGATACGACCGGTAGAAGCGTGGGTTTCAGAGCGTGCCGCCAAATGACGGTTCTTGTCGGCAAGCCCTTGGCGCGCGCGGTGCGGATAAAGTTCGAGTTCAGAACTTCCAGCATTGAAGACCGGGTGATCCGGGCGATCGACCCCATGTAAGAGGTCGCCAGAGCGATCACCGGCATGATCAGGTAAGGCCATTGCCCGCCGTTCCATCCGCCCCCGGGCAACCAACCCAGCCAAAGGGTGAATGTCAGGATCAGGATCGGCCCCATGATGAAGTTCGGCAGCGCCTGTGCCGCGATCCCCAGACCAACTGCGAAATAGTCGATCCAACTGTTGTGTTTGATCGCAGCAGCGATCCCAAGGCTGACACCCACGGCCGTCGCGACAAGGAAAGACAGCGAGCCATAGGTCAACGAAATCGGAAAGCCCTGAGCGATGATGTCATTCACGTCGCGGTCCTTGAACTTGAAGGACGGGCCGAAATCGAAATGTACGACGATGTTGTACAGATAGTCCCAAAGCTGTTTCCACAACGGCTGGTCCAGTCCGTACCGCGCCTCGATATTAGCCAGAACCGCCGGCGGCAGGGGCCGCTCTGACGTGAAGGGTCCGCCGGGTGCGAAGTGCATCAAAAAGAAACTTGCAACGATCAGCAAAAGGATCGTTGGGACGGCGATCAGCAACCGCCGGACGATATAGGCAAGCATTTCATGCCCCCAATTATTGGCTTTGCCCCAAAGAACTCTCCGGGGCAAAGCGTGATCAACAGATGATTATTCAGCGATTTTGTAGAGGTTCTTGGAGTACCAGTTCTGCTCTACGTTATTGACCGGCCAGTTCCCGACATCGCTGTCCATCATGTAGACGCCAGCATAGTGATAGATCGGGATTACAGGGGTCTCTTGTGCGATGATCCGCTCGACCTCGGTGTACAGAGGCGCGGCATCGTCCGATGTTTTGGCTTGGGCCAAAAGCTCGTCAACTTTGGCATTGTTATACTTGCCGTCGTTGTAGCCTGAGTCCGATTGCAGCAGGTCCAGGAAGGTTGAGGCTTCGTTATAGTCGCCACACCAAGCGCCACGGGCCAGATCGAAGTTCTGGTTGCCGCGCTCTTCCAGGAAGATCTTCCATTCCATGTTGGCGAGTTCGGCGTTTACACCCAGTTTCTGCTTCCACATCTGGCTCAGCGCCACCGCGACCTTCTTATGAGCTTCCGAGGTGTTGTAGACCATCTCAAAGCTCAGTGGATTGTCAGGACCGTAACCTGCGGCAGCCAGCAATTCCTTGGCCAATTCGTCGCGTTCCTGCTGAGACATAGAAGCCATTTCAACTTCGGGAACCGTGAACCCGGCGGTCGCCTCAGGGGCAAAAGTGTAAGCCTGCGGCTGGCCACCTGCCATGATGTTTTCCGTGATGATCTTGCGATCTACCGCCAGCGACAGCGCTTGGCGGACGTTCGGGTCTTTGAACGCTTCGGGGCCGCCGTCGGACAGGTTGAACGTGTAGTAATAGTTGCACAGGCGCGGGAAGCTGATGGCTTCGTCCGGGTGCTCTTTCTGCAGGCGTGGGAACTGACCTGCGGGAACCTCGGTGCGGTCCAGTTCACCAGCCAGATAACGGGTCAGGGCGACGTTTTCGTCGTTGATGACCAATGCGACAACCTTGTCGACGATGGTGTTGTCGTTGTCCCAGTACATCTCGTTACGCTCACGAACCGAGCGTTCCTGCGGCAGGTGTTCGGTCAGAACATAAGCACCGTTCGAGACGATGTTTTCAGGCTTGGTCCACGCGTCGCCAAACTCTTCGATGACTTTCTGCGGGGCAGGGAAGGTCGTTGAATGCGTGGTCATCTGCGCGAAATAAGGCAGAGGGGCGCTCAGTTTGACCTCAAGCGTGTGGTCGTCAATTGCGGTGACGCCCAGCTCATCCACAGGTTTATCGCCTGCAATGATTTCAGCCGCGTTTTCAATCGACATCAGTTCCATGAACCAGGCGTAGGGCGACGACAGCGCTGGATCAACAGCGCGTTTCCACGCGAAGACAAAGTCGCCAGCGGTTACCGGGTCGCCGTTGGACCACTTGGCGTCATCGCGAAGGGTAAACGTATAGACGTCTTTGGTATCGTTGGTGGTGAATTCGGTGGCGACGCCAGGAACCAGATTACCGTCTTCGTCCTGGTTCATCAGCCCTTCAAAAAGGTCGCGCACAATCTCGGCACCCGATACGTCCTCGACGACCTGCGGGTCGACCGAGCTGTGTTCGTCCAGAATACGATAGGTGAATGTCTGATCATCCGCCAATGCTTCGCCGGTTTCAGGGTGCGTTCCGGCGGCCAGTGCCGCGCCGGTGATCATGGTTGAGGTCAGCAGCCCCGCCAGCGTTGTCCGAATATGTTTGTTCATATTTTTACTCCCGTTTTTTGGCGGCATTGTTGGCCATCCCAACAAGATGGCAGAGAGCCGCCTTGTTTGTCCGACTGCGAAAGCATGTGGTACGAGTCCGAAAATTGCTGAATTGGTTCGCAAAATGGGCTGCGCCGCAGTCTTTCGGTTTTCAGTCGGGAACGTGGTTGCAAAAGTCGCCTTTCACTGAAGCCGACGTTGGCATTATTTAAAAAAAGGTTAAAGCCTCTGCCCGCAAATTAGGCAGTTGTATGCGAATTGTGAAGGAAACGGCGTGGCGCCGGAAATATTATGATGAAACTAGATGCGTTCTTAACATTTTCGTGAACGGTGGCAGCGCAGGGTGACGCCTGACGTGGCGTAAGCCTTTTAGCAAACAGCCTCTCAAATCGCGAATCGCTAACGGCTTAGGGTTGTTTTCATATGTGCAGCAGGGAAACAGGTGGGCACCTGACCGGTCTCTTCCTGCCAGCGCCCGATCGAACGACGGGTTTTGAATCCCGCAAGGCCGTCCGCACCACCAACGTCATGCCCCTTATGTTCTAGGGCGCGCTGCATTGCTGCGATGTCCGAACGATAGAGATCACCCACTTTGCCCCACTGACCTTGGAAGTTGCCGACGCCGTATTCAATCCGGTCCCCGACATGGCCGACGAAAAGGGCATAAAGATCGCTTTTGTTGTATTCCTTCAGAACATAGAAATTCGGCGTCACCAGAAATGCCGGGCCACTTCGTCCTGCGGGCATCATCAGGAATCCTTCGCCAGAAAGCTCATGTTGCGGGAAAGGTTTGCCCGAAACTCTGGAAACCCCCATTTCTGCCCAGACCTTGATCGGGCGTCCCTGATCCGGTCCTTCGAGGGCGCAGGATATGGACTTTGGCACAGAAACCTCGAATCCCCAGTCGCGGCCGGACACCCAGCCATGTTGCGCCAGATAGTTCGCAATAGATGCCATCGTATCCTCGGGCGATGTCCAAATATCGGATCGTCCGTCGCCATTGCCGTCCGCCGCAAAGGTCAAAAAGCTTGACGGCATGAACTGTGGTTGCCCCAGCGCACCGGCCCAACTGCTTTTCATTTCACCCGGCGGCGCATGCCCTACTTCGGCGATTTGCAATGCCGAGATGAGCTCGCCCGCGAAGTATTCTGACCTGGTACTCATGAACCCCTTTGTTCCTAGCACTTCAAAGACGTTGTGCCGGATCGGGACCTGACCATATCCGCTTTCCCGCCCCCAGATGGCCAGAATTATGTGTGATGGAACGCCGGTTCTGTCCTCAATCTGGGCAAGGGTTGTCGAGTGGCGCTGTGCCATCTTTCGGCCAACGGATGTTGCGCCCTGCACCGTGTTGGCCTTGAAATACCGTGCAGGTGAGCCGAACTCGGCCTGTTTCTGCTGTTTAGGTACTTTTTGTGTCCCACCCGGAGGGACCAGATCCGGCAGCTTCCAATTAAGAGTGACGCCGTTAAAGGCGCGCTCCATTGTGCGTCGGGAAACACCTTTGGCTTTGGCTTGCGGCCAAACGGTTTCCCATAACCACGTCTGGAATTGCTGCTCGACCGCTCCGCGGTCCAGTGCGGTTGCGTTTGTGGGAAGACACCAGAGGCCAAATATCACGATAAGCCAACGCATGTGCATAAGGTCTCGCCCGAGGACTGCGGCAAGTCAACACTGACGTCTGACGGCAATTGTCTGCGCGTAATTCCGCGGTTGATCATACCGGGCGCAAGACAATCCCCGGTTACGAAAAACCTTGAGAAAACTCGTAAGTCTGCAGATAGTTGCCTGTAAACAGGGGCAGGGAAGGACAGTCAGGAGTGGCCACTATTAGGTTCTCATTCGTGTGGCAGATACTTGGGATCGCAATCGCAGTGACCGCTCTTTGCACGCACGCAGCCTGGGCGAGTGACAGTTTCCTGAATCCACGTGGCCCAATCGCCGAGGTTCAGAGGCTCCACCTGCTGCGCGCGACGGTCCTGATCATGCTGGCGGTTTTGCCTGTTCTGGTTCTGGTACCCTTGATTGCCGTGCGTTACCGGCGACGCAAAGAAGGTGCCGCCGCGTATCGGCCAAACTGGGACTTCTCGTCCCCTCTTGAATTCGTCATGTGGGGTATTCCGGTTCTGATCGTGGCCGTATTGTCCTTCTATCTTTGGAAAGCCACCCATCGCTTGGATCCGTACACCGCGCCCTTTGGTGAAACACCTGCCTTAAATGTGCAGGTCGTGGGATTGGATTGGAAATGGCTGTTCATCTACCCGGACTTAGGCATCGCCAGCGTCGGCGAGATGGGGATACCCGTCAAACAGCAGATTGCGATGACGTTGACCACGGACACTGTGATGCAATCTTTCATGATCCCCGCTCTGGCAGGCCAGATCTATGCCATGCCGGGAATGACGACCAAACTGCATGTTGTGGCGGACGCCCCGGCGACCATGCAGGGTGAAAATACGCAATATAATGGCCGGGGCTTCACCAAGCAGAAGTTTCAGACCCTGGCCATGCAGCCAGACGCATTCTCCGATTGGGTGGACACTGTCCGGGCCAACGGAATTCCCCTGACCGCAGACACATACCGAAAATTGGCCATGCGCACGGACCGAGATGAGGTGCAGGCCGCTTTGGGTACATCTGACATGCCGGATAATGCGCTGTATTTCACCACAGAAGGCGCGGATTTGTTTCAGACAATCTTGCACCGATACCACCACGGAGAACCGTTGCCCGCAGATCAACAGCCGGGAACGGCAGAATATGGGCAGGAGGCGCAGCAATGAGTTCTGCGGATACGGGTTTCTTTGGCCGGCTAAGCTGGGAGTCGTTCCCTCTGGCGGGCCTTATTCAGACTCCGAACGCGAACGAAATCGTCGCCAATGCCGCTGCGGGTGTTGTGATCGTCGGTATTCTGGTTGTTGTCGGCGCCCTGACATGGTTCCGCCTTTGGGGACCGCTTTGGCGCGATTGGCTGACAAGCGCAGACCACAAGAAAATCGGCATCATGTATATTGTCTTCGCGATCGTGATGCTGGCGCGCGGGGTCCTTGAAGGCGTGGTCATGCGCGCGCAACAAGCAGCGGGTCCGGGCGACGGGTTTCTTGAAGCCGAACACTTTGCCGAATTGTTCAGCACGCATGGCACCATCATGATCTTTTTCGTGGCGGTGCCCTTTGTCTTTGGATTGGCGAACTTTCTGGTTCCCCTGATGATTGGTGCGCGTGACGTCGCATTTCCTGTAATGAACCAGATCAGTCTTGGCCTGACGGTCTCGGCCGGGATGATGCTGATGGTTTCTTTGCTTGTCGGTGAATTCTCGACCGGGGGCTGGACGGCTTACCCGCCCTATACGGGTGCCGCTTTCAATCCCGGAGTTGGGCCGGACTACTGGATTTGGGCAATCGTTGTTTCCGGGATCGGGACGACGCTGACCGGGATCAATTTCGCGGTGACAATTTACAAACTGCGTGCGCCGGGCATGAAATTCATGCGTTTGCCGATGTATTGCTGGACGATTATCTGTAGCTCGATCCTGATCGTTTTTGCGATGCCGCCACTGGGTGTCGCGGCCTTGATGCTGGCCGCCGACCGTTATCTGGATTTTCATTTCTTCACCAATGACCTTGGCGGCAATATGATGAACTATGCCAACCTGTTCTGGCTGTTCGGGCACCCCGAGGTTTATTTGCTGGTTCTTCCCGCATACGGAATTTATTCCGAGGTATTCGCGACATTCTCGGCCAAGCGGCTTTACGGCTACAATTCCTTGGTCATCGCGACGATGTCCATTGCGGTGCTGTCCTTCACCGTCTGGCTACACCACTTTTTCACAATGGGTCAAAGTGCGCTGATCAATGCGGTCTTTGGTATTGCGACCATGCTGATCGCTATCCCCACCGGGGTAAAAGTGTATGACTGGATGGCGACCCTGTTCCGGGGCCGTATTCGGTTTTCGGTGCCGATGCTCTATGGTTTGGCGTTCCTTATGCTCTTTGTCATCGGGGGGCTTTCAGGCGTGATCCTTGCAAACCCGACCGTGGATTATCAGGTTCACAACACCCTGTTTCTGGTTGCCCATTTCCACAACGTCCTGCTGCCCGGGGTTCTGTTTGGCCTGCTGGCAGGGTACAATTACTGGTTCCCCAAAGCCTTCGGGTTCCGCCTGAACGAAACCTGGGGTCGTATCACGGTTGTCCTGTGGACAGTTGGCTTCATGCTGACGTTCCTGCCCCTTTACTTTGTCGGCCTGATGGGAATGCCGCGTCGGTCTTTCAGTTGGGAAGACCCGAGTTTTCACCCATATATGATCGTGGCCGTTTTGGGGTCTCTGGTTATTTTGTCCGCCCTGATTGCTGTGGTGGTTCAATTGTGGGTCAGCATTCGGGACCGCGAGAAAACCCGCGTCCCAGTTGGCGACCCGTGGGATGCCCGCACGCTGGAATGGTCAATTCCCGCACCCCCTCCGCCATACAACTTTGCCATTATTCCGCATGTCACCGACCGCGATGACTTTGCCGCCGCAAAGGAAAGGGGCACGGCTTATCCGGCGCCGGAAGCTTATGAGGACATCACCCTTTCACGCAATACACGGATCGGATTCATACTCTGCGTTCTCAGCGGCGTTTGGATGTTTGCCTTGGTTTGGTGGATCTGGTGGTTAGCGGCGTTGGTCACCATTCTGATGTTGTTGTCTTTCGTTGCGTGGACGTTCAAAACGGACATCGAAGAGGTTATTCCAGCCGCGCAGGTTCAACAGGAGCATGAGGCCTGGCTGGATCTTGTCCACGCCTCTGCCCCCATCAATCGCGACTTTGAAATCTCTTCGGAAAATCGGGGGCGTGCTGGTCCGGACCTGGAGGTCGCCACATGAAGCGCGCACCAACACACAGTTATCCCGGCCTGAACCTTGGTCGTCGGCATCCGGGTGCCGACAAGGCCAGCGAAGTTGTCACCTTCGGTTTTTGGGTCTTCCTGATGAGCGATCTGGTCTATTTCGGGCTGATGTTCGCCATATATATCACCATGATCGACGCGCAGGCGGGCGGGCCGGGGCCACACGAACTGTTCGATCTCAAAAGCATCTTTGCGCAGACCCTGATCCTGCTGACCAGCAGCCTGACGGTCGGGCTGGCAATGTTGGCACTGAAATACAACCTGCCGCGTTCACGCATCGTGCTGTGGTTTGGCGTGACCTTGGCTCTGGGGCTCGGCTTTCTGGTGCTGGAAATCCGGGACTTTGTCGCCATGGCGGAAAAAGGCGGCATCCCGCAGCGCAGCGGGTTTCTGTCCGCGTTTTATGGTCTTGTACCGCTGCACGGTCTGCACGTCGCCGCCGGGTGTCTGTGGCTGATTGTTTTGGGCATCCAATTGCGACTGATGGGACTGACAGATTTGCTGATGTCGCGCGTAGTTCGGCTGGCGCTGTTTTGGCATTTCCTTGATCTGATCTGGATCGGGATCATTACGATCGTTTATTTCGGAGGTCTGACCTATGGATAGACGCAGCGAAATGCACCGGCGCGAGCGGCGGCGTTATGTCATTGGTTACGGCGGTTCCCTTTTTCTGACGATAGCCGTCTTTTCTATCGCCTATGTCTTTGGGATTGAAACAAAAGGGGTCTATCTGGCAATCGGCCTTCTTGGGCTGGCGCAACTTGTCGTTCAACTGGTTTATTTCCTTCATATCGACCGTCGGCGCAGTAGCCGCGAAGATCTTGACCTGGTGCTGTTTTCAACGCTGGTCCTTCTGATCATCATCGTTGGAACAGTCTGGATCATGGGCAACCTGGCGGTCCGTATGCATACCATTCCGATGTGACCAAACCGCGATCAAAAACGGAGACCGTCAAAATGAAATCCTTTAAAGCTGTCGCGGCGGTGGCAATGCTGATTGCAGTGGGCGTTGGCCTGCTACTGTTCTGGCGCCATCAAGAACGGTACCCGTCAACCAAGGATGCCTATGTGGGGGCCAATATCGTCAATGTGGCCGCTCAGGTCACGGGGCGGGTGGACGAGGTTGCGGTCGTAGAAAATCAAGCAGTCAAGGTCGGCGACTTGCTGTTTACAATTGACGACACCCAGTTCAGCGCGTCGGTGGATCAATCTAGGGCAAATCTTGGCAGCGCCGAACAACAGGCGGAATCCTACGCCACTCAGATCGTTGCAGCCGAAGCTTTGGTTGCGTCTGCACAGTCGGCCTTTGAAACATCCAAGAAAAATCTTGAACGTTCCAAGGCTCTTTTTGCGACCGGCGATCTGGCGCAGGCGTCCTTGGATCAGGCGACATCGGATTTCGCGCAAGTCTCTGCCCGGCTGACAACCAGTCAATCAAGTCTGTTGGCATTGCAAAGCGGTTTGCAGGCCAAACAGGACGATGTTCTGTCCGCTCGGGCTCAGTTGGAGATTGACGAGGCCAATCTTGCTTGGACCAAAGTTTTTGCAACTGCGGATGGATGGATCGCGAACCTGACATTGCGCCCCGGCTCCGCCGTTCCCGCAAACGCGCCTCAGTTTTCGATTGTTGAATCCTCAGAATGGTGGGTGGACGCGAATTTCAAGGAAACGTCTCTGTCACGTATCAAGTCCGGACAGCCTGTAAAAATTCAAATCGACATGCTGCCGGGGGTGACACTTAGCGGGACAGTTGAATCCATTGGCCGTGGATCTGGAGATACGTTTTCATTACTGCCTTCCGAGAATGCCACTGGTAACTGGGTCAAGGTCACGCGCCGCTTTCCAGTGCGGGTCAAACTTGATCCAACAGAGGCCCCCTTGCGCGCAGGAGGCAGCACAAAGGTCACGGTAGATACGACTTCGGATCAGGTCGAGGAATGACGCCTTCGACCGCAGGCCACGTCAATCGGGTGATCGTCGTCGCCGTGGTGCTGAGCGCCATTCTCGAGGTGTTGGACAGCACGATCGTCAATGTCGCGCTGCCTCATATTCAAGCAGCTTTCGGCGCAACCACCGATCAGGCAACGTGGATTCTGACCAGCTATATTGTCTCGGCCGTTATTGTCATGCCCCTGACTGGGTTCGTAGCCCGCAGGGTAGGACGGCGGCGATTGATACTGTCGGCTGTGATCGGTTTTGCCTCCATGTCGGTCATGTGTGGGCTGTCCTGGAGCTTGGAAACGATTGTGGCCTTCCGGTTGGCAGAAGGCATGTTCGGGGCTTTCCTAATTCCCTTGTCGCAGTCCATCTTGTTCGATGCCTTCCCGCGCGAGAAACGAGGACAGGCCATGGCCGTCTTTGGGCTTGGGGTTGTCGTTGCACCGGTACTTGGTCCAACGATTGGCGCGATATTGACCGAGTATTTCTCGTGGCGAATGGTGTTTTTCGTAAATCTGCCGGTTGCGGCGATGGCGTTGTTGCTTTTGGCCGGAGAATTGCCTGACGACGAAACCGAAGATGTGCGGATCGATTGGAAAGGTCTGGCGTTGTTGGCGATTGGGATCGGTTGCTTGCAATTTGTTCTGGATCAGGGGGAAACCAAGGGCTGGCTGTCCTCGCGCGTTATTCAGATTGCACTGATTGCTTCGGTTCTGGGCGCGCTTGGGTTCCTTGTTCACGGCCTGTCCTCGAAAACGCCGGTTGTCGACCTTCGCCTTTTTGCAGACCGGAACTTTGCCCTTTGCAATTTGGTAATCGCAGGATTTGCTATCTCGCTGTTTGGTGGCATTGCCATATTGCCAACCTTTGTACAGAACTTGTTGGATTATCCGGTTATCGAGTCCGGCCACCTGTTCATCCCCCGAGGCATTGCGGCGGGCGTTTCAATGGTTTTGACGGGCGCGGTTTTGTCATCCCGGTTCGATCCACGTGTTCTGGCCGGGCTTGGTATGCTCTTGACCGCTATTGGGAATTTCATGCTTGGTGCGCTTAATCTGGACGCGGGTTTCTGGCAGTTGGCCTGGCCAGGCGCGGTAAGCGGGTTGGGCATGGGTCTTGTGTTTGTCCCCATGTCTATTCTGGCGTTTGAGAGCATTTCGCAAGCGCGCCAAGACGAGGCTTCGGGTCTGTTCAATGTCACACGACAGCTTGGATCATCGGTCGGAATTTCTTTGGTTGGAACATGGGTCGTTCGCGGATTGCAGACCAATACATCGGTGCTGGGCCAAAACGTAACGCCGTACAGTACTGCTGCGCAAAACTATCTGGAACCGCTTGGTTTGACGCCGGACAGCACAGAGGGCGCGGCAATTCTCGGTCAGGAGGTTTCTCGGCGGGCCGAGTTGATTTCTTATCTGACCGTATTCAACAATTTGGGTTTGTTGGCGTTGGCGACGATACCATTGCTGTTGTTCTGCAGGGCTCTCAAGCCGGGGGCGCGGGCCGCTGTGCACGCCCATTAGCGAGTGATGACAAGCCCCAGCCAAAGGGCTGACCAACACAGTATGATGCTTAGGAAGATGTTGCCTGCGGCCAATGCAATCGTGCGCTCTCGTCTCAGTTCCAGTGATTGATAGGCGAAACTGGAAAACGTCGTGAACCCGCCACAAAAGCCAAAGACCAATCGCCTTTCGTGTTCGCCCATATCGGCGGGACCCCCAAGATAGCCGATCCACAAACCCAAAATTAGGCTTCCCAGCACATTGACGATCAGCGTCGAAACTGGAAGATCGTGCCGGATCATCAATGCGATTGCATGGCGCAAAACAGCGCCCAGCCCTCCGCCCAGACCAAACATCGCGTGAAGGAACAGGTCGTTCATTCGCCTGACCTTTGGCCAAGGGCATGCCGTCCGATCCATTCGCCAAGGATGGCCGCTGCGATACCGATGACGACTTCTAGTGCGGCTGCGGTTGCTGCGTTCACGACGCTGGTTTGCGCCAGACGCTCGAGCTCCTGAACAAAAGACGAGAAGGTGGACAACCCGCCGCAGAACCCGACGGCGCCAAAATGCAGGACATGAGCATGAACGCGATGTCGGATCGAATAAAGCCAACCCAGAACGAAACACGCCGCGACATTGATCCCGAAGGTCGCGGTAAAAACCGGGGCACCCGGAATCGTCGTTGAAAGGCTTTCTCGCAACAGCGAACCAGCGGCCCCGCCGACAAATACGGCCAAAAACATAAGGGCCCAGGTCTGAAACGCTGGTCGCGTCTTTTTTACAGCCAATGATCCCGCCCAAATTTACCTGTCTTTCCAGATACAGACAGCAAACAACCTGATCAACAGAAGACCCGACTTCACAATGAAGCCCTTTTTTGTGAAGTGCGGCGTAAACTCTTGCAAGCAAACGTGGATCTGCTCAACGATTGGGTAAGACTATGGCGGTATCGGAGAGCAAGATGATTGTACGCAGACTCTATTACATCCTCAGCTATGTTTGCTTGCCGTTAACTCTGCTCTGGGGTTACTTCTGGCCGCCTGCCTATTGGTTGCTGGTGATACTGGTGCCTTATGCGGTGATCGGGCTTTACGACATGCTGACTACCAAGCACAACGTCCTGAACAATTACCCCGTTCTGGGCCACTTCCGTTACATGTTGGAATTTGTAAGCCCTGAAATCCGCCAGTATTTTGTTGAGACCAATGAAAGCGGTCGACCCTTCAACCGAATTATCCGGGGTCTGGTGTATTCACGGGCGAAAGGTCAGGTCGATACTCAGGCCTTCGGCACCCAATATGACATCATGACCGTCGGTTATCACCGGGCAAATCATTCTCTGGCCCCCAAAGACGTACCGGAAAGCGAAGAGCGCGTTACATTGGGCGGTCCGCAATGCAAACAACCTTATAGTGCGTCCCGTCTGAATGTCTCGGCCATGAGTTTCGGGGCGCTTAGTGCGAATGCAATTCGGGCACTGAATGGCGGTGCCAAGGACGGTGGGTTCGCTCATAACACGGGTGAAGGGGGGTTGTCGCCGCATCACTTGGCCGAAGGTGGAGACATCATCTGGCAGATCGGCACTGGCTATTTTGGGTGCCGGACTCATGAGGGTGCTTTCGACAAGGACAAATTCTCTGAAAAGGCCCGAAATCCCGTTGTCAAAGCGATTGAGATCAAGCTGTCTCAGGGGGCGAAGCCGTCGCACGGCGGCGTATTGCCTGCGGCAAAAGTAGATCAGGAAATCGCTGATATTCGCGGCGTTCCGCTGCATCAGGACGTAATCTCTCCGCCCATTCATTCTGCCTTTGACGGACCGACCGGGCTGCTGGAGTTTGTTAAGCACCTGCGGGACATGTCGGATGGCAAGCCTATCGGGTTCAAGCTATGCATTGGTCGCCCATCTGAGTTCATGGCGATTTGCAAAGCGATGCTGGAAACTGAAATCCTACCGGATTTTATAACGATTGACGGGTCCGAGGGGGGTACGGGCGCGGCCCCTGTTGAGTTTACCAACAGGTTGGGGATGCCGTTGAACGAAGCGCTGATCTTCGTGAACAACTGCCTGCGCGGCGTCGGATTGCGAGATAAAATACGGATTATCTGCTCGGGCAAAGTGGCCACCGGGTATGATATGGTGGAAAAATTCGCTCTCGGAGCAGACATGTGCAACGCCGCCCGTGCAATGATGTTTGCAGTCGGATGCATTCAGGCCCTGCACTGTAATACCAATCGCTGCCCGTCCGGTGTGGCAACGCAGGATCCGGTGCGGGGGCGTGCGGTGAATGTTCCTCAGAAACGCCAACGCGTGCACAGGTATCATGACGCCACGCTCGAAAGCTTCCGTGAGCTGTTGGGCGCCATGGGCAAAAGCACGGTGTCAGAATTGCGCCCGTCGGACATTCGACGCCGAACCGCAGATGAGCGAGAGCATTCGTATGGGGAACTCTACACATTTCTGGAGGAGGGGGCGCTGCTGACGGAGTCGATCCCTGCCGAGTTCAAGGCTGATTGGGACTTGGCACAGGCATCCCGGTTCTGATTTTTTCAAGAACCGCCAAGGATTGACCTTTGTGATCCGTCTTACCATTCGTGATGCGCATGAGTACTTCGGATGAGGATCTGGCAATGGCCGCCGCCAACGGTGACGCTTACGCGTTTGCCGCCCTGTTAGAGCGCCATTACGACCGGATATTCCGGCTGGCGTTTCGCCTGTCCGGACGCGCCGACCAAGCCGAGGATTTGACGCAGGACATCTGCCTGACACTACCAGCCAAGATTATGGGATTTCGCGGGGATGCGCGATTTACGACTTGGCTCTATCGGGTGGTCGTAAACGCTGCTGAAGACGCGCGGCGAAAGCGTGCCAGCCGTAGCCGCGCTGCAGATGGCTGGGGGGATGTCGAACAGATGCGACGAGCCGAGGCAGCCGAGACCGCAGAGGCCGTCGACTGGTTGCAGCGCGCAATGCGGGCGTTGCCGACGGAGTTACAAGACACTTTGGCGTTAACGCTGGAAGACGAACTGACCCATGCTCAGGCCGCTGATGTGCTGGGTGTCTCTGAAGGCACTGTGTCCTGGCGGATGTCTGAAATCCGAAGACGTCTCCGCGCCATGCGAGATGAGGAGCTGGCCGATGACAGATGATTTGGACAAGCTGATATCCATGATGGATGCGGCCACCCCAACGCCCGACGCCAATCGGCGGGCCGCAAATGTGGCTTTGGCTCAGGAAAACTTCGTGGCAGCCCAAGGAACGGGCGCCTCGAAACGTCCCACTGTCAAGCGAGGCCCGTTGGTCCGCCTGTCAGAAGGAGCCAAATTGATGTTGAATGCCCTGTCTCACCGTGGAGTTCTAACGGCGACATCGGCCATCGCCGCTGTCGCATTGGTCGTCATCCTGCCCCAGACGCGGGACACTGTCGTCCAGCCCAGTTTTCGGGTTGAAGACCACCTACCGCAACCTGTCGCCGAATTGGATCGCGAAGAAGTCGCTCCGTCGCAATCACCAGAAGTCTTGTTAGATGAAGCATCCGAACCTGTCGCGAAAAGCAAACGACAGGAAACTGCTTTGTCGCAAGCAGACCAGTCGACCATCAGGATCGGTAGGGGTGCGGTGATGGAAGCGCCAGCAATCGTCGCTGTGCCGGCAGAGCGCTCGCTCAGTACCCGGATTGAACAGAACACCGAAGCGTTTTCGAACGGGGAGACAAATCCACTTAAGGTTACGTTGGAAGATCCTGTTTCCACGTTTTCGATCGACGTCGATACGGCCTCCTATTCGATTGTGCGCTCGTCGCTTCTGAATGGTCACCTGCCGCCGCCCGAGGCCGTTCGGGTCGAAGAAATGGTGAATTATTTCCCGTATAGCTATCCTTTGCCAAAAGGGGACGCCCCATTTCGTCCGTCCATTACCGTCAGCCCGACACCTTGGAACGAGGCGACGCAATTGGTTCATATCGGTATCCAGGGGGCATTGCCCGAAATTGCTGATCGTCCCCCTCTGAATTTGGTCTTTCTGATCGACACATCGGGTTCGATGCAGGATCCTAACAAGCTGCCTTTGCTGAAGCAATCGTTCCGTCTGTTGCTGGCGGAATTGCGGCCCGAAGACCAGGTCTCGATCGTCACTTATGCAGGCAGTGCGGGGCAGGTTCTTGAGCCGACCAGCGCAACAGAGAAATCTAAAATTCTGAACGCGTTGGACAGGCTTCAGGCAGGTGGATCAACCGCGGGGCAGGCAGGATTACAGCAGGCTTACCAAGTTGCTGAAACCATGGGTTCAGAGGGCGAGGTTACGCGCGTTCTCTTGGCCACGGATGGCGATTTCAATGTCGGTTTGTCCGATCCCGAAGCACTGAAGGATTTTATTGCCCGCAAGCGCGACAGCGGCACATATCTCAGCGTTTTGGGTTTTGGCAGAGGAAATCTGGATGATGCAACGATGCAGGCATTGGCGCAAAACGGCAACGGGCAGGCGGTTTACATAGATACATTGGGTGAGGCGCAGAAGGTTCTGGTTGATCAGTTGACCGGCGCATTATTCCCGATTGCAAATGACGTGAAAATTCAGGTTGAATTCAACCCCGCGCAAATCGCCGAATACCGCCTGATCGGGTATGAAACCCGCGCTTTGCGGCGTGAGGATTTTTCGAATGACAAGGTAGATGCCGGTGATATTGGCGCAGGCCACAGCGTGACCGCGATCTACGAAGTCACCCCGGTGGGCTCTGACGCGATCCGGAACGGCCCGTTGCGGTATGGCGAGCAAGCTGTTTCCAACGGGTCAGAAGAAATTGGGTTCTTCCAGATGCGCTACAAAGAACCCGGTGCGCAACAAAGCCGTTGGATCGAACAGCCCATTCTTTCTGAGCAGGGAGAGATCACGGACGATGTGCGGTTCTCATACGCAATTGCTGGCTTTGGACAATTGCTGAGGGCTGGGGCGTATCTTGGGGGTTGGACCTTTGATGATGCAATCCGCCTGGCCAATACTGCGCGCGGCGAAGACCCTTTTGGCTACAGAGCCGAAGCCGTTACGCTGATGCGCCTTGCACAATCATTGGGTCGGTGAACTGGGACGGGCGCTGTCAGACAGCTCCCATTTTCGATCGCGTCTAGAACGACCTTGGATTGTTTGCGGCGTGGGTGTGAATCTTACGGATACTCCACTCGACCGCGTCACGCATGGTCTTGCCCAGGGCGACATCGAAAGCTGTGACCAAGTCTTCAGTTTGATCACTGGCGGCAACGACGTTTTCCTGGAACGAGCTGGATGCGATGATCTTGTCCTCAAACTCATCGATGATCTTGATGTTCATCCGAACCTCGACCCGCACGGTCGAGGAATTGTCGGTCTCGCTTACGACTATACCTTGGAATTCGCGCAGGTCGGGAACAACAACATAGTCTGCTCTTAGGCCAACAGTTGATCTGCCGACGGCGGCCACTTTGCCGCTGTTTTCAAAACTCTCAACTAACAAAGTTTGAACGATCAGCGGCGCGCGATCTACCCATCGGGCCCTAGATAAGTACTGCACCTGCAAGGGGGTGGGCTGAATTGCGATCTGATCCGTGTTGACTGCGGCAGTCGCCGAAGGCTCTTCGACAACGATCTGCCTTTGGACGCGCGGCAGGGACGAGGAAAAGGTGCTTTTTGGTGTCAAAAGATAAAGATCGTTTGGCTTGGATGCCTGCTGAAGCGTGCCCAGCCCGGTGCAACCGGCCAACGAAACGATCGCCAGAGCGGTAAGAAATGACCTGATCATTGGCGAAACTCCGATGCTTGGGTCCCCAGTAAGAAGCGAGCGGGGTCCCGTTCGACCCTGTCCACCAACCGATCCAAGCTGACGACCAAACGCTGAGACTCTTCGATGAAGCGCGTGAATTGGGGCAAGCCAACTCGCAAAAAGTCGGACAGTTGACGCCGGTTGTCCTGCACGATTCCGTCGATGGTTCCTAAAAGTTCCGAGGCGGATTGTGACGCACTTAAGATATCGTCTGAGATTTCGTCCAAACGCTCGGTGACGTTGGTAACGGTCGAAGCCACCTGATTGGCCGCATTTCGGATATCTGCCATCACCTGACCGACATCCTCGTCAATTATGCGATTGGCCGAGTCAAATGCGCGTTCCGCCGAGGTCAGAGTTTTCTGAGCGGTATCCATCGCACCCGTAACGGAGCCCAGTGTCTCGTTCGCGTTGAGGAATGTTTCCGTCACCGTCGCCAGCGCCACAGAGCCTTCGTTAGAAAGACCGGTCAGATTTTCGGCCAGGGTCGACGCCCGGTCAAGAAACGGTTTGAGGTCCTGTTGAATGACCCGGTCAGCGGACTCGATGGTGGTTTTCGCGCTTTGCAGGGTCTCAGTTGCCGATTCAGACGCGGTTTTCACGCTGTTAAGCGTATCCGTTCCCGTCGTCAGAGTGGTTTCCGCAGTATCGGCGAGTTCATCCAGACGTTTCGAGAATGCCGAAATTTCTTTGGCGGCGCCACCAAGGTCCGAGGAAAGTGATTCAAAGTCTGAAAGTGTCTTGTCCAACCGGCCCGTTGCCTGTGCCACGTTTTCCAGAATATCCGATACGGCCGCACGGTTTTTCTCATCCACGATCTTGTTGACGTCCTCAAGCAGTGTGATCGCTTTTTCCAGCAGCAGCGGCGCGCCTTCGAACAAGGATTGAATCGCACTTCGCTTGCTTTTGATCAGGCTGTCTTGCGGAAGATGTTCTGCAGTCGGAGAGCCCCCCGTTAGTTCCACGTAACTGACTCCTGTGACTCCCAGCGACTGAAGTTGCGCAATTGTTTCGTTCGTGACAGGGATTTCTGCGTCAATTTCAATGCGGACCCGCACTTTGGATGGGTCTTCTTCATCCAGATCCAACGAGATCACCTGACCTACGGGAAGACCATTGAAACTGACCCCGCCGGCCGCCGACAGGCCCGATACGTTGTCGAATAGCACGTCGTAGTAGGCGTATTGGCGCGACACTTCGAATTTTGCCAGCCACAGGAAGAACCCAAACGCTCCGAGAATACCCGCAAGGGTAAATGCGCCGATCAGGATATAGTTCGCTCGGGTTTCCATAACGTCTACCTGTCTTGCCCCTTCTCTTGCGCAGCACGCGCGCGGGGGCCCGTAAAGTATTCCTGAACCCAAGGATGATCGACTTTGGTCATTTCTTCAATCGGGCCTTCAACAAGCACGCGTTTTTCTGCAAGAACTGCGACGCGATCGCAAATGGCATAGAGGCTGTCCAGATCATGTGTGACCATAAATACCGTTAAGCCGAGCGCGTGTTGCAATTCGCCGATCAATTCGTCATAGGCCGCGGCACCAATGGGATCCAGACCGGCTGTCGGTTCATCAAGAAAAACGATTTCCGGGTCCAGCGCGAGCGCTCGTGCAAGTGCAGCGCGTTTACGCATCCCCCCCGACAGTTCGGACGGAAATTTGCCGCAGCTCAATTGCGGCAGCCCTACCAGACTGATTTTTAGCCCACCAAGCGCGGTCATCAGGCTTTCGCTCAGCCCTGTATGTTCTCGCATCGGGGCCATCACGTTTTGAAGGACGGTCAGCGACGAAAAGAGCGCGCCGTCCTGAAACGCCACCCCCCAACGTTGTTCGATACGCTGTCGTTCCTGTTCGGGGCCGTTCAAAACGTCGACCCCCAGCACGTCGATGCTGCCGGCTGCCGGTTTGTTCAGCCCGACGATTGTACGCAACAGAACCGATTTGCCCGTGCCAGAGCCTCCGACGATGCCCAGAACCTCGCCGCGCCAGACATCTAGGTTTAGATCCTGATGTACAACTTGCGGGCCGAATTGATTGGTCAGATTGCGAACGCGAATTACGGCCTCGCGTTTTGTGTCGGTCTTTGCGGTATTCTCAAGGGGTGTCCCGTCCATTTCAGACCCCCATGACAGAGAAAAAGATTGAAAACAGGGCGTCCAGCGCAATGACCATGAAGATGGATTGAACGACCGAAGCGGTCGTGCGCTGCCCAACGCTCTGGGCCGAGCCTTTGACCTGCATTGCCTGCCAACAGGCGACGACACCGATGACCAGCGCAAAGAATGGCGCTTTGATCATCCCAATGGCAAAGTGCCAGATGCCGGTGTTCTCCTTCAGCCGGGTCGCAAACATCCCTGGGCTGACGTCAAGGTCGATCCAGCTCATCAACCCTCCGCCAAACAGGGCGGCCATGTCAGCTATGAAGCCCAGGATCGGCAGCATGATCAGTAGGGCGACAACGCGAGGGATCACCAGTACTTCGATGGGATCCAACCCCAAGGTTCGCATCGCGTCAATCTCTTCCTGCACTTTCATCGAACCTATCGAGGCCGTGAATGCCGATCCAGACCGACCCGCCACAATAATGGCCGTCAGCAGAATGCCCAATTCCCGCAGGACTGAGATTGAGATCAGTTCGACGACAAAAATTTCGGCGCCAAACTGCTTGAGCTGCGTTGCGCCTTGAAAAGCCAGAACAACGCCGATCAGAAAACCCATCAAGGCCACAATCGGGATCGCCTTGAATCCGACCTCCTCCATCTGCGACACCAATGCGGCACGGCGCAGCCGGCGCGGCATCAGGACAGTTCTGAACAGCCGATGTAAGGTCAGGCCCAGAAACCCCAGAATCGACAGGCTGTCGTTCCAGCCTCCAACAGTGCGTTTGCCAATACTCTCAACCCAGTCCGCAAAGGTGCGATGATGTGCTGCGACACCCGGTTCGTCGGGGATGTTTTTGGAAACCGTGTCAATCAGGTCGGAATATGCAGGTGTCACACCCTGAAACTGAACATCTGCCCCCGTTGCCTGAACACGGCGCGCAAGGTCGGCGACAAGCCAGGCGCCGCCGGTGTCCAGGGCCTGCACATTCGTCAAATCCAGTACGACCGAGGTCCCGTCAGGTTTGAAAGAAGAAAAAGCGTTTTCAACGCTGCTGAGTGACTGCGTCACCAATTCACCTGATACCTTGAGGTAAACGCCGTCGGCGTTCCAGTCAGATTGAATCGCTGGTTGTGTCATGGGCGTATGTGATGTGAAACCGCGTTGCGCTGCAATGCATTTTTGCAGGCCATCCGGGGAATGTGGCTTAACAACAGCGCGTTCGCGTCGGTTCCTTTGGCCTTGTTTGTCAGGGCCATGAGCTTGCTTAGGGCCGGGCAAGGGGCGTTTGGATCTCCGCGCGACAATCTTGTTGCCCGCGACCGCGAACCAAGACAGAGTTTGCCCGGACCCACGTCTACGGAATCATGGAGAATGGAATGCGGCGCGCGGGAAATGTCCTGTTCATCATCATAGATCAATTGCGGGCCGATTGTCTGAACGGAGCGTTGGCCGCGCATGTCGACTTGCCGAACCTGCGGGAGTTCATGACGGATGCCGTTACATTTGACCGCCATTATTCCGTGACGAATCCGTGCGGACCGTCCAGAGCGTCGATTTTGACAGGCCAATACGCGATGAACCATCGTTCAGTGCGCAATGGAACGCCTTTGCGGCATGACACATCAAACATTGCCACCGAGGTGCGAAAGGCTGGGTACGTGCCGTTGCTGTTCGGCTATACCGACACTACGGCAGACCCAAGGGTTCACGACCCCAATGACCCGATCTTGCGATCCTATGAAAACCCGATGTCCGGGTTCGAAGAAGTTGTCGAAATGCGGTTGGAGGAATCTTACCCTTGGCGATCCCATCTTTTGCAAAAGGGATATGAATTCGACGATTACTGGGACGTCCATAAACCCGTAGCCCCAGACGCAAGCAAAGCCCGCCTTAATGACCCAGCCATGTACGCGGCCCAAGACAGCGATACTGCATTCCTGACAGACGTATTCCTGAACAGCATGGCGTCGCGCGTAGGTGAGGGTTGGTTCGCACACTTGACCTATATCCGACCACATCCGCCGCTGGTGGCCCCCGCGCCTTATAACGACATGTATGATCCGACGGCTTTGCCCCGGCCTGTTGGCTTTGCCGACGCAGACAGCGAGCGGGCTTTGCATCCTTTCTTTGGGCCGACGATGGCCAAACAGACGCCTGCCGATTTTGTTTTGGGTTTTGACCAGGTTGACCCGACACCCGAGAACATCCAGACGCTAAGAGCCGTGTACCTGGGGCTGGCTACCGAGGTGGATCATCACGTGGGTCGTGTTCTCCGGTTTCTCAAGGACAGCGGCCAGTACGACGACACTTTGGTAGTCATCACTGCCGATCACGGTGAGATGCTGGGGGACCGACATAGTTGGGGCAAAATGACTGTCTATGATGCGGCCTACCACACGCCTCTGATGATCCGCTTACCTGGAAATCAGGCTCGGGCAGGCGCGGTTGTATCAGAACCAACCGAGTCCATAGATATCACCCCAACCATTCTGGAATGGGTTGGACAAACGATCCCAAACTCGATGGACGGGCGATCCCTTATGCCGGTCCTGCACGGGCAGGTCCCGGATGATTGGCGCAGCTATACGTTCAGCGAATTGGATTTTTCCCAACCAGAAAGACCAACCATCTGGCAGAGAGAACTGGGAACCGGCCACAGCGACTCATGCCTTGGAATACTGCGCGACGCCCGGTTTACACTGGTTGAATTCGCCGCGGACGTGGCGCCCATGCTGTTTGATCACGCTGCTCAGGGAGAGATGGAGAACGTCGCTGAAAAGCCAGAATACGGGACTGAACTTGCACGCCTGACGCGCCTTATGTTGCGCCATCGGATGCGAAATATGGACCATACTTTGTCCCTTCACTCGATCACGCCAGATGGGCCTATGTCGAAAGACCGGTTTTGAAGTTCACCCAACCTGTCACGCCGAACCCCCCTACACCTGCGATAATTCCGGTGTTACGCATGAGGGGTGCGGAGGGCGGATTTGAACATTACTGAAGAACAGATCAAGACTATGACAACCGCGGGCCTTAACCTGATTGGGCAGGGTTTGTCTATTTATGACAATCAGTTACGGCTGGTTGTCAGCAATCGCCCGTTCCAGGCCATGTTTAACCTGCCTGATCACCTTGTCGAACCCGGTTCGCTGTTTCGCGATACAATCCAATACCTTGCTAAAAACGGCGAGTATGGAGATGACGCCAGTGTCGTGGAAATTGTCGAAACGCGCGTCGCTCAGGCCCTGACATTCGAGCCGCATTACCTGGAGCGGGTACGTTCTAACGGTCAGGTTATTTCCGTTGAAGGCGCCCCATTGCCAAATGGCGGCTGGGTGGCCGTTTATACAGACATAACCAATACTAAACAGGCTGAGGCATTGCTGCGTGCCCGATCGGTTGAGCTGTCCAGTCAGCTTCTGGACCGCGCCGAAGAGCTGTCCGCAACCAATCGAAAACTGGCGGCGACAAACGCAGCTTTGGAAGAGGCCAAGCGTCAGTTGACCGAGATCGAAGCCCGCACGCGCATGACGACCGAGATGATGCCAGCTCATATCGCGCATTTGGATGCCGAGGGGCGGTACGATTATTCCAACCGACGGCTTAATTCCGTCATGCCCGGACGCCCATCCGAGATTTTGGGAATGCATATCGAACGGGCATTGGGCGCGGCCTCTTACGCGCGTGTCCAGCCGCACCTGAAAAAAGCCTATGAGGGTGAAACCTCGGTTTTTGAATTCACCGAAGATCAGGGATCCAGACGTATCCGCGTGTCCTTTACGCCAGACAGTGTGGGCGGCGTCTATGTCATGTCAGTCGACATTACCGAAGAGACACAGGCGCGGGTTGCTCTGCAGCAGACACGCAGACGGGCCATGGCCGCACAAATGACAAGCGGGCTGGCGCATGACTTTTCCAACCTGTTGACAATCATCCTTGGAATGCAATCCCGGTTGGACAAGATGGATCTGCCGGAACCTGCGCGCGAATTGGTGGCAGCGACACAACAGACTGCCCGGCGGGGTGGGCAACTGCTCAACCGTATCGCCGATATGACGGGTAGCCGGACACCTCAGCCAAAGGCGACCGATATGCGTGGTTTGCTGGAAGACCTGCGCATTCTGGCGTCACCTTCTTTGCCGCGAGGGGTCGGTTTGTCGGTGGTAAACACTCTTCCGGACGAAGCTTTGATGCTGGATCCCGGAATGCTGCAGGATGCGCTACTGAATCTTGTTCTCAATGCTAGAGATGCGTGTGGCGAAACGGGTCAGATTACGATCAGCGCCCATACAGTGGGTTCGATTTGGGTCGAAGTCACAGTGTCGGACACTGGTCCGGGGTTCTCTGCCGATGCCTTGAAGAAAGCATTGAACCCGTTTTTTACCACCAAGGGCAGCGAAGGGTCAGGCCTGGGTTTGCCGATGGTGTATGACACGGTGAAACTGGCCGGTGGTGATCTGAACTTGCGCAATACTCCGTCGGGGGCTTCGGTTGTTTTGCGATTGCCCTATCGACCGGCGCCACCTGTTCAGGAAGGTATGGTTCTTTTGGTCGAAGACAGTGACGACCTGCGCAGTCAGTTCCGTGACATGCTGGTTGATCTTGGTTTTTCGGTGATCGAGGCGACATCGGTGGATGAAGCCCTGGCGCTTGCGTCAGATATCGAGGATATCGTGCTGGTGCTTTCTGATATCCGTCTTGAAGGGGAAGGCACCGGGTTGGATTTTCTGGATCGGTTAAAGGCCAAGTTGCCATGTATCCTGATGACGTCCTTACCTTACTCCGACCCCTTGCATCGAAAGGCGCTGACGCTTGCGCCGGTTCTGCGTAAACCCTTTACGAGGGCTCAATTGTCCGCCCTGATCCGCGCGGAGGCTGCGTGATGACTCAACCTTTGGTAACCATCGTCGATGACGAACCTGAAATCCGCCGGATTTTAACTGATGCGCTCGAAGATGCGGGATTCAAGACACAAAGTTTTTCACGGGCCCGCGAATTTGAGGCATCGCTGAAGCGTGTCACGCCGGATGTCTGTCTTGTGGATTTGTCCTTGCCCGATACCGATGGCCTTGCGTTGGTTCACAGGCTTGCGCTGGAACAGGGTGCGGCGGTGATTATCATTTCCGGCCGTGCGCAAGTGCAGGACCGGGTAACAGGGCTGGAGCTTGGCGCGGATGACTATATCACCAAGCCCTTTGATCCGGCAGAAGTCGTTGCACGCGTCCGGGCAAGGCTGCGGTCGCCACGGTCCCAAGTCACACAGTCGGACGCAGCACGGTTTAACGGATGGACGGCTTATTTCGACCGCTACATCCTTGAGAATAAGGCCGGGCAAGAGACACCGTTCAGTCACGCCGAGGGTGAGGTTTTGCGGCTGTTTCTGGAAAGCCCAAAAAGGCTGATAAGCCGCGCCCAAATGCAAGAAGCGTTAGGCGGAGCGGCGGGTGAAAGTTTTGACAGGGCGATGGATGTCAGAATTTCCCGTTTGCGTACAAAGTTGGGTGAAGACCCAAAAAACCCTCGCCTGATCAAGACAATCTATGGTGCCGGCTACATATTCCTTGGGGATGTGGATTGGCTGTAGCGCGGCGGGCGATGGTCTTGAAACTTGCAGAAAGACCAATCGTCTTGCTGCGTATGTCACCGTAAAATCGGCCTGGTTTGGGATTGCTCACTCGCGCAGAGCCTGATCCCTGATCTTGATCACGGGCTGAACAATATATTCCCAAACGGTCTTTTTCCCTAAAAGGATGTCAACTTCTGCAATCATACCGGGAATGATCTCAATCGACACTCCGTTTGCATCCAAAAACGACTGCCGCGTTTTAATTTCAACAACGAAGACTTCTTCGTCATCCCGTTCAGACCGGGAAATAGTGCTGGCGCCGATCCTGGTTATGTTTCCGTCCAAAGCGCCGTATCGAGCGAAATCATAAGCGGTAATCTTAACCTTTACGGGTTGCCCGGCGTATAGAAATGCAATGTCTTTTGGGGGTACATAAGCTTCAACAAGAAGCGTGTCGTCCAATGGAACAATTTCAATAAGCTCTTCCCCACCGCGCGCTAGGCCGCCAATTGTCGTGCGGTGCACTCGGTTCACGATTCCTCGAACAGGAGATTTTATCTGCGCGCGGTCTGCACGGTCTTCAAGGGCTGGAATGACGGGTTTCAAAGCCGCAAGTTCTGCCGTGGTGACCGCAAGGTCTGTCAAAGCGGCGCTGCGGAACCGAATTCGCGTTGCGCGAATTCGATCGTCGATTTCTTCAAGACCGGTCTGCAACCGATTTGTTACAGCCTCCGCACGGGTTTTTCTGCCCGACCATTCCGCCTCGCTGCGCCTAAGGGTCAACAGAGTAGTCGCTGGCTCCATTTTCCTTTTCACCAACGGTGTCATGATGGCACGTTCTTCGGCCAATACCCTGAGCGTTTCTTCTGCGGTGACTTGATCGACAAGGCCCTCTTCGAATTCCCGCTGTCGCTGCAATCGCTGCCGTTCAAGAATGGCAATTTCGGAACGAAGTTCGGTTTGGCGACCGTGATAGAGAGCTGTCTCAGATTTAACCACGTCCGGCGCGCCCTCGATCAGGTTCGTGGCAAAGACCAGATCTCCCCCGTCGATTTCAACTTGCAACCTGTGAGCGCGTGCAATCAGACCAAAGGCACGCTGCTGTTCCTGTTTGAGTTCGCTGTCAATCTGTGTGGTGTCAAACTCCATCAATAGGGTGTCTTTTTCTACCACTTGGCCTTCCAGAACGTGCAGTGACCTGAGAACACCTGTCTCCGTCGCCTCAATTCTCTGGACGTCACCCGAAGGCACGATCCGCCCATCTACCCTAGTCACGTCATCCAGTTCTGTCAGGTACGCCCACAGCCCCGCTGTGACGAGACACGCCACGATGAGCAACAGCAACATTGAACTACGCAAAGGTGCCCGTCCGCGCATTTCCATGGCCAGTGTTGCGAGGTCAGGATGCCGCGGCATTCAGTTTCCTTCCGGTTGGACGCAGGTGTTGGGTCAGGATGCTTTTGGGGCCATCGGCTGAAATCCGTCCGTTTTCGATTACAATCACGCGATCAACAAGAGCGAGAAGACTGGTGCGATGCGTGACGATCACCATGGTCGTATCCGCCGTTTCTTGTTTCAGGCGTTCAATGACTTCGGACTCTGTCTTTACGTCCATGGCGCTTGTCGGTTCGTCGAACAGAAGAACCGGTGGTCGCCCAATCAACGCGCGCGCAAGGGCTATGGCCTGCCGTTGACCACCAGACAATCCTTCACCGCGTTCGGAAAGTTGCATGTCGTAGCCCGCAGCAGTTCGGGCGGCAAAATCGTCTACTCCCGCGATCCGCCCGGCCTCGACTATTTCCTGATCACGAGCCCTGTTTGCGCCAGCAGCTATGTTGTCGCGTATTGATCCAGAAAACAGCCAGATGTCTTGTAGAACAGACCCTATGTTCCTTCTGAGATCGCCAGGGTCAATCTGACGGATGTCCACGCCGTCTAATGATACCGAGCCAGAGCTAGGTTGATAAAGCCCTAGCATCAGGCGCGCGATCGTGCTTTTTCCGGACCCTATTGGGCCGAGAATGGCAACCTTTTCTCCGGGTTGGACATCAAATGAAATGCCTGACAGTGTCTCATCCAGTTGATCAGAATACGAAAATCTTACACCCTTAAACGAAATGCGACCTTGGATATCGGGACGGCTGATCCAACCATGCCCCATGGGGCGTTCGCTTTCCGCATCCATCAAAGTCTTCAGACTGCGATACGCACTTCTCGCCTGGTTTGCGCGGGTCAAAGTCTGAGCGAGTTGGCCAAGTGGCGCAAGCGCCCGCCCCGTCAACATCACACATGCAACTAACGCGCCCATGCTGGTTTGACCGTCGGTAATTAGGAAAACGCCATAAAAGACGATCAACACTTGAGCGGCTTGTTGTGTGAAACCCGTTAAGTTCAAAGCGAATTGCGTAATCGTTCGACTGCGCATCCCATGGGTGGATTGCCTGTCCATGGCAGCGTCCCATCGTGATCGCATCTGTCTTGCTGCGGCCGTCGTTTTGATGGTTTCGAGCCCGGAAACCGTTTCGATCAGAACCGATTGCTTTGATTGCCCGTCGGCAAAACTTTTTTTGGCCAGCCGCGCCAGCAACGGTTGTACCACCAGTCCAGTAGCCAGCACAACGGGGACCGCCAGAGCTGGAATAATGGCAAGTGGGCCGCCAATCGCGTGGATGACGAAGATAAACAAGACGATAAATGGCAGATCGACGACGGCAACAAGAGTGGCGGACGTAAAGAACTCTCGCAGTGTTTCGAATTCTCTGACGGTATTTGCCATGGCGCCTGAAGAACCAGTGCGGGACTTCATGCGAATGTTCAGCAACTGATCGAAGACGCGCCGCCCTATGAGAAGATCGGCCTTTTTTCCGGCCCTATCAATAAATCCGGCTCTTAAAATTTTCAGACAAAAGTCAAAGCCAAGCAAACTGAAACCGAACTCCGCGTTTTCACCACAATCCCGCTTTGGTTTGGGGCGGGGCATCAGGTCATCCTGGTGTTGGCGCCAGTAGTGGCACAGGGTGATTTGGTATGATGCTTCAGTTCGAAAGAGTGGTTGCAACGGGGAGCGCAGCGCTCGATTCAGGTATCGGCGATACGGCTTTAAAAACATTTAACGGTGACACGTACCTGTACAGCGTTACCGGTTCCGGCGGCGGTGTTGCTGTCTGGAAGCTGTCGGAGGGCATTATTCCGCAACTGACAGACACTGTTTATTTCAGCGGAGCTTTGGTTACGACCGCGGGGCGTATGGGGTTCCCTGTTTCCTTGGCCGGAGAGGATCAATTGATCCTGAGCGTCAGATACGCATCCGGTCTGGTTGGTTATGCGATGAACCCGAATGGAACGCTGGGACAGTTACATGAAAGCAGTGGCATTGTTGGCGGTGGCAACCTGTCTGCAGTCGCGCAGGTGCCGACGTCTTTTGGCGACGTCTTGGTTTTGGCACAGAAAGACATTGGGCAAGTCGCGACGTACTCAGTTGATGCGCAAGGGGATTTGCAACTTGTTCAAATGGTCTCAGCCGCCGCAGATTCGATGCAGACGGTCACGATTGGGGCAAACCACGTTGTCGTCGCGTCCGATTCAACCTCAAGTTCCGTAAAGACATTTAGCGTGGATGACACGACCGGTGGTCTCAGTGCAGTCGACAATAGCGAGGTCTTGGCGACACTGGGAATTGCAGTACCGACTAAGATCGAGGTCGTTCAGGCCTATAACCAGTCCTGGGTGATCGTGGCTGGGTCGGAGAGCAACTCGCTGAGTGTGATGAAGCTGACCAGCGATGGACGCCTAGGCCCTACAGACCATGTCTTGGATTCCCGGCACACGCGGTTCGAAACTGTTCAGGACATTTCCGTTGTCAATGTAGATGGGCACGTGTTTGTCGTGGCAGGGGGTGGGGATGACGGGGTCTCGTTATTCACCCTGATTCCGAACGGGCAATTTGTCTATCTGGACAGCTTTGCGGATACGGTAGAAAGCGGTCTGCAAAATGTCGAAGCGTTGAGTCTTGCGCATGTCGGGGATGAGTTGCAGGTGCTTGTCTCTTCGCAACAGGATGCTGGGTTAACACAACTGTCCGTTGATCTGCCGGATTTGGGTGCGGTGCGCAAAGGGTTTGGAACCGTCCATGGCACAGCCGGGGCGGACAAGCTGAGCGGCGGCATTCTGGACACAGAATTGTTGGGGGGCGCGGGAGACGACATTCTGATAGCGGGCACCGGATCGACGACCATGACCGGCGGGTCAGGTGCGGATATCTTTGTCATGCAATTCGGAAGCGATCCCACGACAATTACCGATTTTCAAGCTGGTCTTGATCGTCTTGATATGTACGATTTCCCACTTCTTCGAACTCCGGGGCAACTGACGTTCACTTCTACGCATCATGGCGCCAGGATCGGTTACCTTAACGAAAAGGTCGAGTTGATCTCTGCGTCGGGGGGCGGATTGACAGCGGATCAAGTCTTTGGTGCGGGCTTTGGCGGGCCTGACCACATACCAGTCGATTTCGGAGATTTCGGCGGTCTAGACCCCGGAAGCTCGGACGGTGTTCTGGGGTCCGTCACCATTAATTCCCAAACCGAAAACCCCGCATTGGGACAGGCTGAAGTCAGGTTTTCTCTGGATGGCGGCGGCACGGTCAGTGTGCGCACGGATGAGGATGGACGGTTTGATTTGGGTTTGCCGCCTGGAGTGTTCTCGGGCGACCTGGATATCGTAAAGACCTATTCCACGGCGAGTTCAGATATTAATGCGTTGGACGCATTGCAGGTCTTGCGAATGTCCGTCGGGTTGAACCCGACATGGGGAGCTCCAGCACCGGAAAACATCATTGCTGCCGACATAACCCGGGATGGAACAGTCAATGCGCTAGATGCCCTGGCCATTTTGCAAACAGCCGTTGGTCAAACGTCCCAGCACAAGCCTCAATGGGTGTTTCTGGATGATGACGCGGACCTTTCGGGTATTACCAGATCGAATGTCGACTACGAGACAGGCGTGGGTGTCATGATTGATGGCGGCGGTTTCGTGACGGATATGACATCTATCTTGCTTGGTAATCTGGAGCCTGTTTGAACAGTCGTAACGCTAAGGCAAGTCAAAATGCTGTCCCGACTTCGTGCAGCCGTTCTAACCAAGCGCGTTGCGCTGTTTTCGTTCGGGCCAGAATTCATCCACTACCACATACGCTGTGATAACGAAGAATGCGGCACTTGCGACCTGCAGAACGCGCGTGATGCTTTTGACATCCGCTTCATCCGAAAATGGGGCGACTGATCCACCGTAGACGATCAAGGCAGTTGTGATCGCCGATCCTGCTGCCGCAGCCAGCGGAGTTTGCGATTTTCCAAGAGCCCCGAGAACAATGCAAAAGAAAAAGCACAGCAGTACAGGTGTCAGAATGACGGGCGCGATAACGTTGATCTCATAGCAAATGATGGAAACTGCCGCGCCCAGCAGGTTCGCGGTCAGCATCGCCTTGGCAACGGTTTTCCCGGCCGCAGGCATCGCTGCTAGCTGTTGGCTGAGAAGCGCGACAAAGAACAGAACAAGCAGCGCCGACGCTCCGTAAAGGAAGAAAGCAATCGCAAACGGCACTGTCACCAGAGACATTCTAAAAATGCGCCGGTTTGGATCAAAATCCTGATCAGCAACAGCTTTCTTTTGCGCCTCGGCGGGTGGGGCGGCTGGGATAAGTACGAACATCAGGGTGGATACGAATCCCGCAAAAAACAGGTTCATGGGAATCCAAAACACCAATACCAGAGCCAGATCCTGCGACTGAAGAACAAGATTTGGGATCATCAACGCTCCCATTAGCGCGATGACACCCGGCAATACCCCGGCCCCGGAAACAGACCACGTAAAGGACAGTATGATTCCGATCGCCATTAAGACCAAGAAAACAACCGGATAAGGCGCAAAGACTGACGACAGTAAAAACGAGATGAACATCAGTCCAATGGAAAACACGAAGAGCTTCCCAAACGCGGCCAATGGCAAAGCTGCGGGTGCTTGCAGGAACAGAGCTGTGAACACCGCGCCGACAACCGCCAGCGGCCATCCAAGAAACAAACCTAGGGCGAAAACGCCCGTTACCCCAAGCGCCAGACGGAGTACTGCGTGTTTGTCTTCAATACGCATAAGACAGGATCGAAACCAAGCGGATATAAGTACGACCCACCAAGTTCAGAGGCGCATTGTCGCTGAGGTACATGATCACATCCGCTTGCCCATTGAGCTGGAACCGAAGGTCATCTTCGGCGTTTCCGGCCTCATAGCCCGGCAACACGATCCGAACCGGGAACCGTTCGGGTTCGCGCAGGAATCCCTTGGTACTGGGTGGGCTAGCAAGCTGGCCGGGTTCATCAGCGCCGCTTAGGGAAACAGCCGCGCTAAAGCTTTCGACCTTGCCTGACACGATCTGACCGGGATGCATGTCCAGAACAACCTCGACAGGAGAACCGACAACGGCGCGGCCAAGGTTGTTTTCGGTGAAATAAGCTTCGATCCAGACATCGGTTGCATCAAGGAACGTCAAAAGATCCTGACCCGAGCGGGCATATGTCCCGGGGGCAATAAGCAAGTTCGAAATCACGCCCGTTGCAGGTGCGCGCAATTCTGTCCATTCCAGATTCAGCTCTGCATCGGCCAAAGCAGCAAGTGCACGTTGAATTTTAGGGTTCTCCAGCCCTTCATCCCCAAGACGTTGCTTGGCTTTTTCCAGATCAGCCTTGGCATTTTCCAGATTGGCTTCGGACTCGGCCAATTGGCCGCGCGCATCGTCGGCGCGCGAGACAGCAATCAGCCCTTTTTTTTCCAAGGCAAAGACGCGCTCTGTCTGAATGCGCATCGTATCAAGGTCGCTCTGGGCCCGCGCCAATTTTGCCTGTGCCGCGCTGACTTCAGCCGACGATGCGCCCACTTCCTGAGTGGCCGCTTCCAGATCGGCTTCGGCCTTGGCCCGTTCGATTTCATACGGCCTGCGATCAATGCGTACCAGAACGTCCCCGGCTGAAACGACCTGTCCGTTTTCCACCAGAACCTCGGTCACCGTTCCGGTGACCTGAGGAACAATCTGGGTTGCAACGGCCTTGACCCTGGCATTGCCGGTAAACGGAGTTTGGCGATCAGCGACCAGATACCAGACCAGAAACAGAAGAATAACCGCAATCGTTGTCCAAATCGTTTTCCTCATTCCGCCGCACCTTCGGTCGAATCCGAGGTTTCTGGCGACGCATCTATCCAGACCTTGAACAGTTCATAGAAAACCGCAAACAGGACGGGCCCCATGAAAATTCCGATCAAGCCATAAGCCATCATGCCACCCAGAACGCCGATCAAAATAACCAGCATCGGGGTTTCCAACCCCTTCGAGATAAAGACCGGGCGAAGGAAACTGTCCATGATACTGACCGGAATGGCGAGAATCGTGAAGATCAATGCAGCGCCGCCTGACATGGAACTCCAAGCGTAAATGATCACGGGCAGTAGAACCAGGCCCGGGCCGATCTGAATGATCGACAGGATAAGGCTCACGAAGGCCAGAGTTGCCGCCGAAGAAATCCCGAAGACAGCCAAAAGTACCCACACAACAATCGCCTGAATCGCGGCGACTCCGATAACTCCTTTGGTTACATTTCGGATCGTTGCCCCCGCCAGGGTGACAAACTCGCCACCACGTGGGGCAAAGACACGGTTGGCGAACCGTTGAAGCCCCTCAACCATTTGCGGCCCCGGCTTGAATAGCGCCCCCATGATGATGACTGAAAGTGCAAGTCCCAGAAGGCCAATGCCGATACCCAGAACCTTTCCAAACAGGGACTTTGTGACTTCAAGGATTTGAGCACCGTATTTGGCAAGTGCGCCATCCAGGTTTCGCTCAAACATGGTCCAGACTTCGCCAAGCTTGTTTCCGATCAAGGGCAATTCCTTGATGCCTTCGGGAGCAGGTGGAATTTTAAGTTCTCCGCGGTCTGCTTGTTCAGCGAAGTCGGAGCCAAGTTCAGCCGCCCCTGAAACGGCGGTGGCGACAGGCCCCAGGGTCAACAACAGACCCAACAGAACCAAGATTGTAGCCGCTAGCGACTTTCTTCCGCCCAATTTGCCTTGGAGCCAGTCAAAAACAGGATAGAGCGCAACGCATAGAATTGCCGCCCAGATCACAACGCTTGCAAGCGGGGCTACCATTATCAGTGCGCTATATAGAAACAGTCCTAAGAACAGCAGGCGGATTGCCAGATCGACGATCTTGGCGTCTTGAGTCTTTTCCATTCCATCCCTCCCAAATATTTTTTTATCTGGATATTAGCCTCAAAAAACTGGATATGTACACTTTTTTAGTTCTGGAGGTGCTGTATCGGCTTGATTGAAAAATCAAAAATTCGGGTCGCGAGTGGCGCCCGGGCTGAGATTGCGTTGAATTCAATGAAGAGGATTCCGGCTGTCTACCCGTCTTTTTCGTCGTCGTCCTGTGAAAGAATTGTGTCTGCCACTGTGGTCGCTGCGGTAACGAAGACACCCAAGCCGACGATGATATACGCCATCGTGAATATTTTTCCTGCGGCTGTTTCCGGCGAAAAATCCCCAAACCCAACGGTCGAGATGGTCACGACCGAAAAGTAGATGGAATCAAGCCAGCTCCAGCCTTCGACGAAGTGATAAAAAACCGAAGCCCAAAGGATCATGCCAACCGTGAAGGCCAATATACCCTTCACTCTGCCATCTTTGAATGCGACGCCAATTCCCCGAGTTATTCTGGTAAGTGAGTTCATTGTGCCCTCGTTATGTGTTTTGTGCCGGCATAGTAATCAGATTTTTGAATATTTCAAAAAGTCCCTATTTGCTGCTGTTTCGCCGGTTTCTTTATTGCCTAGGCCCAATCTCCTTTCCCGATCACCCAACAAGGGCGCGCGATTTCGTCAAAGTTTCATATCGCCGTGGAAAGTTTGTGGTAAACAACAAAACAGGCTATGCTGCACCGCAGAAAGATGCGAGAGAATCGACCGTGTTCCGTTTGGAAGGCGCGAAATCGCTGGTTGCCGGTATTGCTAACGATCAGCCAACAATCTGGGGCAGTTGGAAACACTCGTCCTATCGTTGCTCTTGCCGCAAAGAAAGGTTTGCACCAGCGAGATGTCGTTACATCTGTCGAGGGGTTTCACCTGGCTAGGGATGTCTTGGTTCATGCTCTGCCGTCGGCAGATTCAGCACCGTCTGAAAGAGGATATTCACATGATTACGAATGCTCATTCGAAATCCCTGCAGTTTGGCTCTGATATGGCCAGGGACGCGGTTGCCGTGAATGAACGGACTGTCGGGGCCGTAGCTAACGCGTTGGAACAGTCCAGAGTTCAGTGGAACTTGCTGTCAAAATCAATGGCGCTGCAGTCCAGCAGGATCGTGCAGGACCACACGGACCGGACCCGTCAGTTGGTTCAGAAAATGGCAGAATGTTCCGAACGGCTTGTGGCATCCCGATCAATTGTCAAAGACTGGGGGGAATACCTGAAAGACGCAGGCCAACGGGTTGCCCTGACCATGGATGCCTTGCGCGAACGCGGAGATGTCTTCCTCGAGCACGAAGCTGCAGGCTGCCCGCCCGTTCTTATCTATGATTACGAGGTAATCACCGACGGTAGGCACCTGAAACGGCCCTGCAACTATCAGTTGTTGCGCGTCCTTCCGCCTGAGGGTGTTACCGTTGAAGATAACAAGCGCCCATATATCATCATCGACCCACGCGCGGGTCATGGCGGCGGCATCGGCGGCTTCAAGCATGACAGTCAGGTTGGTGTTGCTCTGGCCAAGGGCCACCCGGTCTATTTCGTCAGCTTTGGGCGCGATCCTGTTCCCGGTCAGACTCTGGCGGATGTCATGCATGCCGAGGCAGGGTTTGTTCGAACCGTGCGTGCACGCCATCCAAACAGCCCGCACCCTGTTGTCACCGGAAATTGTCAGGGCGGGTGGGCGACGTTGCTAATGGCTGCGTGCAATCCCGATTTAAACGGTCCGTTGGTTCTGAACGGCGCGCCTGTTGCGCCTTGGGCTGGGGCGGTTGGGGAAAACCCGATGCGCTATAATGCCGGGGTTCTGGGTGGGACGTGGCAGCCGATGTTCTGGTCGGACTTGGGGGCAGGTCAATTTGACGGCGCCAATCTGGTTATGAACTTTGAGCAGCTAAATCCCAGCCGAAACTACTTTGGCAAATACTTCGATCTCTACAGGGATCCTGACGGGGGTCGACAGCGCTTTATAGATTTCGAACGCTGGTGGGGCGGATATTTCATCCTGAATGAGGCCGAAATCCATTGGATCGTCGAACAGCTTTTCGTCGGTAACCGTTTGGTCAAGAACACGGCTCAGCTCGAACCCGGTGTCCCGGTCGATATCAAGGCCATCAAAGGGCCGATCTTTGTGTTTGCTAGTCAGGGTGACAACATCACACCACCGCAGCAAGGCCTGAACTGGATTTCTGAGACTTATTCCGACGAAGAGGAAATCCGCGTCCGTGGGCAGCGCATCGTCTATATGCTGCACGACGAGGTGGGTCATCTGGGCATCTTTGTTTCGTCAAAAGTGGCACGGAAAGAACATCGAGAGCTTACCTCTACGCTGGAAACCGTCGAGTCAATGGCACCCGGCCTATACGAAATGCAGATCGAAAACATCGAGGGTGAAGGCACCGACAAGGAATTCGAAGTTCGTTTTCACGAGCGTACATTGGCAGATCTCGCCGTTCTGGATGATGGCCAGCAGGATGAAATGAGCTTTGCCGCCGTTGCCCATATGTCAGAAACTCAGGCCAATTTATACGAGACATTTGGCCGTCCGATCGTACGATCCTTGTCGACGCCCGCTTCGGCAAAGGCGCTTCGTGACTTACACCCCCTGCGCGTGCAACGCGCTGCATTGTCTTCGGCCCAACCTGCCACATTGGGAATAAAATTCTGGGCGGACATGGCGCGGGAACACCGCAAACCCGCCGCGCCGGAAAATCCATTTTTGGAACTCGAGAAGATTACGGCGGACTGGATAGAGCAGGTGATGGATTATGGCCGCGACGTTCGCGATGCGTGGTACGAGCTGACATTCTTTTCCCTTTGGAGCGGGCCTTTGGCAGCGTGGTTCGGTCGGAAGAACGCCGCGCACAGAACATTGGTGAATCCTGAATGTCTGAAGTCATTGCCCGAGGTCGAAGCGGCACTTGCGCACATAAAACAGGGGTCACTGGCTGAAGCTGTTGTTCGGATGCTGATCCTTCTGGTCGACAGCAATCAAAGCTTTCGGGCTGAAATTCTGGACCGGTGGGCCCAAGTCTTCAAACATGATGAACCATTCAAAGGGCTTACGGTTGATCAACGTCATCGCCTGCTGCATGAACAGTCGCTTATAGTGACCTTTGATAAGCAAGAAGCGATAAACACGTTGCCTGATTTGCTTCCCTTAAAGAAAGACCGTATGCAGGCGGTCGATCTCATCCGGCGGATCGCCGGAGAAGTGCAGCGGCCCACTCCTGAACTGTTCGAGATGGTTGATGAATTGTGTGACATTCTTGACCTGCCAAAGCCTCAGGATGAAACAGCACTGGCGTCTGCGAACAACTCTAAGACGCTGCCTGCGCCGTCCCCAGCCAATAGAAAAGCCCGCTCAAAATGAAAATCTACGAGAACCAAACATTTGCCCAATTGAATGTAGGTGACGAAGCCCAACTGACGCGTCTTTGCACGGTTGATGACCTCTATGCGTTTGCCTCCGCATCGGGTGACCACAATCCCCTGCACTTGGCGGCCTATGACGGTGACGGCGATGGGCAGCCCGAGGCGGTGGCACCGGCTTTGTGGCCCGCTGGTCTGGTTGCCGCTGTGCTGGGTAACGTGTTGCCGGGGGCGGGGACTCAAACCCGTCGGGCGGACCTGTCCTTCCACATTCCCGTTCTTGCCGGTGACGAATTAACGGCGTTTGTTTCGGTTGCCGAAAAGCGCGATGATGGCGATCTGATCTGCGGCGCCGAAGTGCGCCGCGTCGGAGATAACGCCTTGGTCCTGAGCGGTACAGTTCAGGTCACGCCCCCGGCCCAGCACATGGAGTTCGACTCGATCGAAGTTCCGGGCCTTGTCGTCCAGCACCATCGTCATTTCGACGCGCTGCTTGAAAAGGCAAGACCTTTAGACCCTATGCCAACGGCAGTGGTTGCGCCCGAGGATGGCAATTCGCTGAGTGGTGCGCTGCTGGGTCATGCCAACAGCATCATCACGCCGATCCTTGTTGGGGATCCTGACAAGATCAAGGCCGCAGCAGCAGAGATAGGTGCGGATATCTCCGGTTTCGAGATCGTCGAGGCTCGGGGTCACGGGCTTGCCGCACATCGCGCGGTGGACTTGGTGGTTGAAGGGAAAGCACAGACCCTGATGAAGGGGTATCTGCATACGGATGAGTTGTTGCATGCCGTCTTGCGCCGGGAAAACGGATTGCGAACTGGTCGGCGTTTGTCTCATGTCTTTGTGATGGACGTCCCGGGGATGCCAAGACCTATCATGGTGACGGACGCGGCGGTGAATATCGCGCCGGACCTCGAAACCAAAGCCGACATCGTTCAGAACGCAATTCATCTGGCACAATCCATTGGGATCGAAACGCCGAAGGTCGGTGTTTTGTCAGCCGTTGAAACCGTAAACCCGCATATGCCCTCATCTGTGGATGCGGCGCTGCTGTCTAAAATGGCTGAACGCGGACAGATTACCGGCGGGTTGGTCGATGGCCCACTTGCGATGGACAACGCGGTTGATCTGAAGGCTGCCCGCACCAAGGGCATCACGTCCGAGGTCGCCGGATCAGCAGATATTCTGGTCGCCCCGAATATCGAGGCGGGCAATATGGTTGCGAAACAGCTAACCTTTATTTCTCATGCCGAGGCTGCGGGTATCGTGGTGGGGGCGGGCGCCCCGATCATCTTGACTTCGCGGTCTGATGATGATGCCTCGCGCTTGGCGTCCTGTGCGGTTTCAGCGCTGCATGCTTATGCAAACAAAGGTAAGCTCTATGGCTGATCATGTATTGGCGCTGAACGCCGGGTCTTCGTCACTGAAATTCGCGTTGTACGAGGTCATCGAAGAAAACCGCCCCAGCATGCGATGGCGAGGTCAGATCGAGCGTTTGGGGGATGCCCCTAGATTGCTGGCTCAGTCTGCCGGAGGTCGGTCGATCAACCGCCCGCTGTCGAATACCCAGAGCCACGATGAAGCTATCCACGCTTTTCTGGAAATGGCGCGGGAATATCTTCCGGATATCCACGTAAAAGCAATCGGCCATCGTGTTGTCCACGGTGGCACCGTCTATTCTGAACCGGTTCTTATTGATGAAAAGGTTATAGATACATTGACGGGGTTTGTTCCTTTCGCCCCTTTGCATCAACCCTATTCTCTGGCTGGTATCCGGGCCGCCAGCGCTGCATTCCCGGATACCATTCAGGTGGCGTGTTTTGATACGGCCTTTCACCGAACGCACCCTTGGGTCAACGATACATTTGCCTTACCGCAAAGTTACTATGAAAAAGGGGTCCGTCGGTACGGATTCCACGGGCTGAGCTACGACTATATCTCTGGGAAACTGAAAGAGATCGCACCGGGTCTGTACGATGGCCGCGTGGTGATTGCGCATCTGGGGAATGGTGCATCCATGTGTGCGGTCTCGGGTGGGCGCGCGGTTGCCTCGACGATGGGATTCTCGGCGTTGGACGGTCTGCCGATGGGGACGCGCAGCGGCCAACTCGATCCTGGTGTGGTGTTGTACATGATGCAGCAGGATGGAATGTCGGCAGATGAAATCGCCGAAGTTCTTTATCGCAAGTCCGGTCTTCTCGGCCTGTCTGGTGTTTCGTCTGATATGCGTACGCTTTTGGCTGCTGATACGCCGGATGCCCGCAAGGCCATCGACTATTACGTGTTCCGCATCCGCCGGGAACTGGGAGCGCTGTCCGCCGCGTTGGAAGGTATTGACGCGCTGATCTTTACGGGTGGCGTTGGCGAGAATTCGGCCCCGATCCGGCAGATGGTGTGCGACGGAATGCGCTGGATCGGAATCGAAATGGACCACGCGCGAAACGCGGATGGCGGCACGGTTCTGTCGACAGACTTTAGCCGTGTTCGTATCCTGTCGATTCCAACCAACGAAGAAATGGTAATCGCTCGCGCCGCGGTCAAACTGATGCAATAAGGTTAATCGCCAGACTTTTTTCGAGATTTGGAGAGTTTGATCAAAGCGCCCAACAGGGCGCTGACAATCTCGGGGGTCACGGCCCCAAGCGGGTCGCGCCGGAAACCTGTAACGGCGTCGCGTGCCTCGGCCAAGTTGTCCTTGATCTCGGTCTCAATGTCTTGCAGCGCCAGGTCCCGAAGCTCAACCACAGCAGAGATGTCGGTTTGTGATGACATGGAGTTGGCGAACAGTGCCAATAACAGAGCCACCACCAGATCGACGCCGGCCATGATCAGTGCCGCGACCGCGTTTGACACAGACTCAGACAGCCAGAAAAAGCCTGCGACGTTCAGCATTACGACCGCTAGGCCAATAGCCAGCCCCGCAGCGCCATAAATACCGGTGCGTTTGGCCGCTACTGCGACTTGTCTTTGAGCAATCAGCCTTTCGGCACGCAGGATGATTGAAAGATTGCGGGATATGCGGCTCATGTGCGGGCTCCTACCGGGAACGGCCGACCAGATAGCCAAGCGCGAAAACGCCTAGCGCAAACAGGATCGGCTTTTTGTGCGGCAACTCCCCAAGTTCGGTCAGAACGTCGTCCATCTGGTCTGACCAGTTTTCGATCGTGTCGATCAGATTGTCGGAATGGTCTTCCTTTGGATCGGCCTTCTCGGCCTTGGTTTGTTGGGCAAGTTGGCGGCGAAGTTCGGCAACTTCGGCTTCCAGCTCTGCTTTTGTTACCATCGTTCAGGTCCCTCTACCGCGTTGTACCGCATGTTAGTCGGTTTTTCCGTTTTGGCAAAAGGGGCTTATCGGACGGTAAGACAGATCGCTGCAGGAAAAGCGGGATCAGCCAGCCCGGCACCAAACGCAGTCGTGGTCGGACAGGGGCGTTCCGCCGTCAGCAATCGAAGGCAGAATACCAGTGCCATGGCATTCGAGACCCCGGCCCGCCAACCAGTCCAGCTTCATAACCCGGTCGGGGTGGGGCGTGATCAGGCTGGGGCGGGTCGTATTGCCTTGCGCCGTGAAAGACCAAGAATAACCGTGGGCCTCGGCCAGTTCGAATAAGGTTTCTCGCCGCCAGTCAAAGTCCGGGGGCAGGTGATTGCCGGTGTTCAGGTCCCCGCCAACTATGACCGGTAGATTCGGCGCGAAATCGTCAATCACCTGTAGCAGCCGTTCGAATTGTTGATGTCGGTGAATGGCGTTTGCGTTGCTTTCCAGATGAGTGGAGACGACGCAGACCGGTCCGCTGGCCCCCGGTACAATAGCGGCTATGGCGTTGCGGCCCCCGATGCGTGGCTGGTCAGGATCGCTCGCCCCGGCATCTGCCGCAAACCAATGGCCGTGATCGTCCAGCCGGACCAGGATGGTGCGTTCAAACGGAACCGAAGACAGGATCGCATTCCCGTGCCAGCCCAAAGAGTTGAAGTCATCCGTGCAGAACTTGCGCTCGGTCGGGCCGCCCAAATCAAGTTCGTGAAACTCAACGCCAAAAGCGTAAGCCATTCCAAGGGCGTCGGCCATCGCTTCGGTTGTGTGTCGCTGTGCAGTTCGGGCCATTCCGTGATCAACTTCGGACAGCAGAACGATATCTGGGGCGACTTTCCCGAGATGCGCAGCCGTCTCTTCAGGGAAAAGACATCGTTCTACATTCCAGGCGGCCACGGTGAATTCACTGGGCAGGTGAGCGGATTGAGCCTTTCCTCCGACCTGAACGGCATTCATCGCTTCTATATTGGCCAATATCCTGCGATGCGCGTCGGCAGTGCGTGGGGCCGACAGGATTGCGCTCCGCTGGGTTTCGGATACAGCCGGAAGGGTCACTAGCGTTTGAGTGATCACAGCCTCAGCCCCGTTTCCCTGTCGAACAGGCGCAGGGCCTCGGGCTTTAGGTTGATCTTGGTTTCACCAACCTGCGCCGCGTCATCCTTGCCTAGCATGACCGAGAAGGGCTGATTTGCGAGCCGCCCATGTAGCAGCCGATGCGCGCCCAGTTCTTCAAGGATATCGACATGGAATACGACCTGACCCTGTTCATCCATTTCAACGTCTTCAGGGCGAATGCCCAGTGTCACAGGTCCGTCAAAGGACTGGGGTGCTTGTATCTGGTTGCCGAAGCCATTGATCCGAACACTTTGCTGATCAACTTCAGCTTCGATCAGGTTCATTGGCGGTGCCCCCATGAACGAGGCCACAAAGGTCGAGGCCGGGTTGTGATAAATTTCCGACGGGGTGCCAATCTGCTCGATCCGACCTTCGTTCAGGACGATGATACGATCGGCCATCGTCATCGCCTCGACCTGATCATGGGTCACGTAGACGGCGGTGGTTCTAAGGCGGCGTTGCAAAGCTTTGATTTCGATCCGCATCTGGTTGCGCAGCTTGGCATCCAAGTTCGACAGCGGCTCATCAAACAGAAACAGCGCTGGATCGCGCACCACTGCGCGGCCCATGGCAACGCGCTGGCGCTGACCACCCGAAAGCTGCGCTGGCTTGCGGTCCAGATACTCGGACAGGTTCAGCATCTTTGCCGCGTCTTCGACCTGGGCGTCGATTTCGGCCGTCGGAGTGCCCCGGTTCTTGAGGCCGTAGCCGATATTCTTGCGCACCGTCATATGCGGGTAGAGCGCATAGTTCTGGAACACCATCGCGATGTCCCGATCCGCTGGGTCCACGTCATTGACCACGCGGTCGCCGATTTTCAGCACCCCTTCGGTGATGTCCTCCAACCCCGCGATCATCCGCAGCAGTGTGGACTTGCCGCAACCCGACGGGCCGACCAGCACAACAAATTCGCCGTCCTGAATGGTGAAACTGGTGGTCTGAACGGCCTGGAAGCCATTGGGATAGACTTTGCGGATGCCCTCTAATGTAACCTGAGCCATGCGCGTATTCCTTATTTATCGGATTCTGTGAGGCCCTTGACGAACCAGTTCTGGAAAAAGACCACCACCAACACCGGAGGGATCATCGCCACGATGGCCAGCGCCAATGCCTGCCCGTGTTCGGGGATTTGACTGTCGGTGTACGACAACACGATCTGCTTGATGCCGCGGACCAGCGTGAAAAAGCTTTCGTCTGTGGTGATCAGCGTCGGCCACAGGTACTGGTTCCAACCAAAGACAAACATGATGATGAAGATCGCCGCGATCATCGTTTTGCTCAGTGGGATGAGGATATCGACGAAGAATTTCCACGGACCTGCGCCGTCGATCCGGGCGGCTTCGGCCAATTCCTCGGGCACGGACATGAAGAACTGCCGGAAAAAGAACGTGCCTGTGGCCGAGGCGATCAGCGGCACGATCAGACCGGTATAGGTGTTGGTCAGGCCCAGTTTCTGGATTGCTTCGTAAGAGGGCAGGATGCGCACCTCAAGCGGCAGCAGCAGGGTGGTGAAGATTACCCAGAAGGCCAGCGTGGCAAAGCGCAGGCGGAAATAGACGATGGCGTACGCCGCCATCATCGAAATCACGATCTTACCCACGGCAAAGCCGATGCCAAGGATGAACGAGTTCATCAGCATCAGCATCCCGTCGACCGTTTGGGTAAAGCCGCCCCTTTCGAACATGGCGGCGCGAAAGTTCTTACCCAGATCGTCGCCCAGTGTCAGTTGCAGCCCTTCGCGGTGGATTGTCACTGCGTCATGGCTGGCCGTAGTCAACGCAAGCAGCGGCGGCAGCATCATCAGCAGCGCGCCCAGGATCAGAATGATGTGGTCTCCAATCGCTTCCCATTTGATGCGACGGGGGCGATGGGTCTCAGCGGGGGTGTCGAGTGTTGTCTCAGCCATGTCCAAAGCCCTCAAGTGTAGTGAATCCGGCGTTCCACCAGCCGGAACTGAAACACGGTCAGCAACAGGACCAGCGCCATAAGGATGACTGATTGCGCCGATGATCCGCCTAAGTCGTTGCCTCGAAAGCCGTCCAGGTAGACCTTGTAAACCAACGTCATCGGATTGTTGCCCGGCTCGCCCTTCATCAGTGCGTCAATGATGCCGAACGTGTCGAACAGTGCGTAGGTGATGTTGATGATCAGCAGGAAAAACGCGGTTGGGGCCAGCAGCGGGAAGGTGACCTGCCAGAACCGGCCGGTGGCGGATCGGTTGTCGATCATCGCTGCCTCGCGCACGGACCTTGGGATGGATTGCAGGCCGGACAGGAAAAAGATGAAATTGACGGGGATCTGCTTCCACACGGCCACGATAACCATGGCTGTTGCGGTCGCGTTGTAATCCACGCCTAGTTTGAAATCCCAGCCGAACATCTGAAAGAATTTGGTCAGCGGCCCGGTGCTTTGGTCAAAGAACAGAATGCCCAGAAACCCGGCCACGGGCGGCGCAATGGCATAGACCCACATCAGCAGCGTGCGATAGGTCTTGGCCCCCTTGATCACCTTGTCGGCCTTGACCGCCAGCAGCAGCGCGATAGCCAGCGAGAAAAAAGTCACCAGCACCGAGTAAAGGATCGTGAACCCGGCAACGCGTTTGTACTGATCATTGCCCAGCAGCGACGTATAGTTCTCAGCCCCCACGAAGGTCGAACCGAACCCAAACGGGTCTTGCAAAAAGAATGAGGATTGCAGCGCCCAGCCCGCAGGCCAGTAGAAAAAGATGGCGATGATCATCAACTGCGGCAACAGCAGCGCCACAGGAAGCCAGATCGTGTCAAAGCCCGCGCGTTTCATAGAAGGATTCCGTCTTGAACAGGGGATGGCCGCGCCATGACAGCGCGGCCATCCTTGGGGGTGATCCAGGGCGTTAACCTTGGGTCTTGGCGAAGCGGGCCAGCAGCGCGTTGGCTTCGGCTTCGATAGTCTTGAACGCGGTTTCGACGTCGGTTTCACCGGTCAGGACACGGCCATATTCGCGGTTCATGATGTCGCGGATCTGGACGTAAAAGCCCATGCGGTAGCCCTTGGTGTTGTCGCCCGCTTTGGCCTGCAACTGGTTCACACCAACTTCGGCAGCCGGAAAACGGTCATAGTGGCCGTCTTTCTTGGCGACGTCATAAGCGGCTTCGGTGATTGGCACATAGCCGGTTTCCTGATGCCAGAAATACTGGGTCTCGGGCGCGGTCAGAAAGCGGAAGAATTCAGCCGTGGCCTTGTTTTCCGCGTCGGATTTACCCGACATGGCGAACAGGGCGGCACCACCGATAAAGGTTTGGGTGGGCTCAGTGGTGACGGCTTCCCAATAGGGCAGCTCGGTCGCGCTGAATTCGAACGGCAGGTCTTTTTGCAGCAGGCCGCCGAACGAGCCGGACGAACCCAGCCACATGGCAACTTTGCCTTCTTCGAACGGTTTGGCATTGTCGCCCCAGCCGGTACCGTACCATTCGAACAGTCCGTCGTCTTTCCATTCGGTCACGGAGGTGAAATGCGCTTTGATCGCGTCGTTGTTCACCAGAATCTGCGTGTCAGTGCCGTCATAGCCGTTGTTGTTGGTGGCAAACGGCAGGTTGTGGCGCGACATGAAGTTTTCGGTGAAGATCCAGGGCAGGTGCGACTGACTGAGCGCGATATAGCCTGCGTCTTTCAGTGCGGGTGCGGTGGTCGACTGGAACTCTTCCCAGGTTTTCGGCGGGGTGACGCCTGCTGCCTCCAACGCGTCCATGTTGTAATACAGGATCGGCGTGGACGAGTTGAAGGGCATCCCGATCATTTTGCCGTCGCTGTCGGCATAGAAGTACCGCACACCGGCGATGTAATCGTTAATGTCGAATTCAACGCCATTGTCTGCCAGCAGATCCTGAACCGGAATGGTCGCGCCCTTGGCCCCGATCACGGTGGCGGCGCCTGCGTCGAACACCTGCATGACGTTGGGCTGTTCGCCCGCGCGGAAGGCGGCAATACCTGCGGTCAGGGTTTCTTCGTAGCTGCCTTTATAGACCGGAGTGATCTTGTAGCTGTTTTGCGAGGCATTGAAATCTTCGGCGATCTTGTTGACTGTTTCACCAAGCTGACCACCCATGGCGTGCCACCAGGTGATCTCGGTTTCTGCAAAAGTCGCAGTCGCGCTAAAGGCTATGGCAGCAGCGGTTGCGCAGAGCTTCAGATTGGTCATGTATTAACTCCGGTTCAGCAGCGGCCTTTGACAAAAAGGCTCGCCAAATTCAGAGGCATTTGCCCCTTGGGGTAATAGAATGGCAGCGCTATCAGGGAAGCCCCGAACGCTGTACACGGTATGCGTACTCAGCGTTAGGTACGTGGGTCGTGTGACAGTCAGGTGAATGTTTTTTAAAGCAATTTTGACATATTTCCCCAAAGGGAATGCCGACTTCAAAGTGTCAGTTGCACGCGCATCGCGGCCGAAAACCAACGCTAAGCCGTTGTTTCAACGAAGGTCGGGACGTCGGCGCCAATCAATAAGCGAACGCGACTTGTCTGCATGGCAATCCAGCAGATCGTTGGGAACGCACGGCACTATTTCATTTGCTTGATGCGTCCAGATTGCGAGCGGATTATTGGTTCAATAATCCGCAACCAAAAGGAATTCCTGTGCCGCGTCTTCTTCGATTGTGGCGAAACGCGGAATTGGGTCCTCGAATACGTTGTCGGTACGATCATCGTTTACAGTTGACACTTCACCAATCAGGCAATCGCCCTTTTCGGCCCAGAAAGCGTGCCAGATGCCCGGCATTAAGGTTACGCTTTGACCCGGTCCGAGCCGCAAAAGCTCGCCGGGTTGGATCGACACCGGGCACCCGTCGCTGGGCACTGTCACAGCGTTTTCCCGGTCGATCCCGCCCACGGAATCCGAAGCGTAGATTTCCATCACCAGATCGCCACCGCCTCGGTTGATAATGTCTTCGGCCTTTATGATATGACGATGCATTGGCGAAAGCTGTTTGTCCCGCGAGACAAGCAGTTTCTCTGCGTACAGCATGCCGCGCCCTTGGTTCAGATCGGCGACATCGCCATTGCGCAACGTGAACAGGAACAGCCCTAGTTCATCGAACCGTCCCTGTCCGTAGTCGGTGATATCCCACCCCAATCCACGTTCGCGAATAACTGTTGCCTGATCGCTTCTCATCTGGTCAATCGACCAGTTGGCAAAAGGGGGCAAAACCGTTCCGAAAGACCGAATGAAAGCTTCGGCTTCGGTTTTGATTGCGTTGATATCTGATCGTTTCATAGGTGTCCCTTTCGGGGTCAAAGTTCATTTGCCCAAGGTGGGTTTGCCCCTGCGCGAGATACCGTCACGGCAGCGACTTGTGCACCCTTGGCAAGAGCATCTTTCAGTTGGTCTGGGTTGAGGGAACGAAGCCCTTGTTTGTTCAGGTGGCCTGCACGTTCCAACTCGGCCAATACGCCAGCGTTGAACGTGTCTCCGGCGCCGACGGTGTCCACAACTTCGACCCTTTTGACAGGCACCGAGGTTGACCTGCCATCCGGCAGATATCCGGATGCCCCCTCGCTGCCTTTGGTGACGATGACAATGGCGGGGCCTTCTTTCAGCAACAGCGAAACTTTGTCAGTCAGGCTTTCTGGCCCGGGAATGATCCAATCCAGATCTTCATCGGAAACCTTTACGATATCGGCCTGCGCGATCATCGCGTTGAGCCGGGTGCGATAACGGGTTTGATCATTGATAAAACCGGGACGGATGTTTGGATCCAGCATAACGGCCTTTTCCGAGCCGTGTTGATCCAACAAGGATGCATAGGCGTCGGCACAGGGTTCGCAGGCAAGGCTGATACCGCCGAAATACAAAGCCGATACCGCTGGCAACTGGTTGGGCATGTCCTCGGGCGTCAACATGCGACCGGCCGAGTTTTCGTCCAGAAAACTATAGGTAGCGTGCCCGTCCTTTAGCTGCACAAACGCCAAAGTTGTCGGGCGGTCGGTTTCAATGACATGGCTGGTGTCCACATGGCTGGCCTTTAAAGACCTGCCGAGTTGCTGCCCAAACATGTCTGAGGAAAGGCCCGTCAGCATTCCGGATGGAACGCCAAGTCGACCAAGCGCAATCGCCGTGTTGAAAATCGCGCCTCCGGAATGGGGCACAAATCCCTGTTCGCCCGTAACGGTGGGCGAGGCGATCATGTCGATCAGGGCTTCACCGCAGCACAGGATCATGCCGGGTCCTTTCTGTATCATTGGGTCAGGCGGTCAGTTTATCGCGCAAGCGCACTTTTACAGAAGTTGTTAGCGCCAACAATGCCAAATTCGTCCTGTTCTGAAACGTACAGGTTCATTGAACGCCGCAATTCGCTGAAACGCCCACCAGCGTTGAAGGCATCCTTGAAAGCGTCGGCGAAAAGCCAGCGGTTCTTTTCTGCCACCCCGCCGACGAGGAAAACACCGCCCGTAGGCATCATGACCACGGCCAAGTCGCCCATTACGGCACCTAGATGCGAGGTGAACATCTGCGCTGCCCTGACCGCGAGCGGGTCCCAGGCACCGCGGGCGTCATCCAGAATGTCCTTGGCGCTGCGCGTTTCGGCAGTCGCCTGTCCTGTCGCTAATTGTATTGCCTGATACAGGATCGGCAGTCCCGTGCCGCTTAGGAACATTTCGGCTTCAAGCGTCAGGGTGTCGTCAAAAAAACAGTCCGGAGCAACTTGGCGCGCGGCGCGGAAAATTTCGACTTCGTCCTCGTGACGGGGCGACAATCCAACGTGGCCGCCTTCACCAGACGCGGTGTGAAACCGACCGTCGGAATAGAGCAGAGAGCCTACCCCCAACCCGGTTCCCGGTCCGACAACCAACCGTGTTCCCATCGGTGGCGTTTCGTCGCCTTGCAGAACTTCGACGTTATCGCCGGTGATTTCGGCAACCGACCATGCGGCGGCGGTGAAGTCGTTGATGACAAATGTGTGCTGCGCGCCCGTCGCGCGCGCGATGTCAGCCTCGGACAGATCTAGCTGCGCGTTTGTAAGCCGGATCATACCGTTCTGCACTGGTCCCGCACCGGCCGCGACGACGGCGCGCGGATCGGTTCCGATTTCATCCCGCAAACTGTGAAACGCATCGAGCAATTGCGAAAGTGACCCCGTGGGGTATTTACGCAAGTCGGTGAGTTTGCCGTTTGAGACCACTCCCAATCGCGTGTTGGTGCCGCCGATATCGGCAACCAAGTTCCAATGGTCGCGCATACATCCCGCAGGTTGCGCCAAAGGCAGCGAAACTGTGCTGCCGGACAGTGCAGTTTTCACTGCATTGTAAGACGCTTTGGGCCGACGCTCCATCGTCTCGAAATCGACGTCCACAAGACCAAAGCGTTTTTCATACCCCAAGGCCCATTCGTAATTATCCAGCAAGGACCAGATAAAATACCCTTTGACCGGCACGCCTTGGTCCACCGCGTCATGCACGGCCGCAAGGTGCTGGTTCAAATAGTCGATCCGGTCATCATCCTGCTGTCGTTCCGGGCTGGCCATGCCGTTTTCCGTTACATAGATAGGAAGATCACCGGTATGGTCGCGCATTGTACGGGTCAGGAAACGTGTCAGGGCGCTGGGTTCGATTTCCCAACCCATCTGGGTTCTTGGTAAGGGGCCGGGGACTTCTTTTAGGCTGGGCCAAGCAATATCTGCGGGCGCGATCAGCTTGCGGGTGTAGTAATTTAAGCCACACCAGTCGACCGGGGTGCCAATCGTGTCGAAGTCGTTTTGCCAACCGCTTGGCAGATGAGGTTCCAGTCCGTCCAGAACGACCTGGGGGTATGTTTTGTTGAATACGCCACTCAGGAAGAAGCGGTTGTAGATACCGTCGTAAAGGTCAGCGGCGCGGCGTGCCTCGGGGCTGTCATCCGCAGGTTCTGCCCACTCCAGATTGAACACTGCACCCAAGTTGGACATGCCCAGACCGCGCATCGCCTCGATAGCCCGTCCATGTGCAAGTAGGACGTGATGCATCGCGCGCGCCGTGGCACGGATGTCGCGCAGACCGGGGGCGTGGTGGCCGTCAAAGTGGCTGAGCCAGCTTACGCACCAAGGTTCGTTGATCGGCGCGACACTGAACATGCGGTCACCGATGCGGCCCATGATAATCTCGGTGAAATCGGCAAACCAGTTGGCTATGTCCCGATTGCGCCAGCCACCCAGATCGGCCAACGGCGAGGGAAGCTCCCAGTGATAAAGCGTCGCGCAGGGGCGTATTCCACGCTCCAATAACGCATCGGCAAGGCGGTCGTAGTAGTCCAGCCCTTCCTGGTTAATAGGTCCGCGCCCTTCGGGCAGAACGCGCGCCCAGCTTGTTGAGAACCGATAGCAGTCAAATCCCGCGTCGCGCACAAGCTCAAAGTCTTCGTTAAAGCGGTTCAAATGATCACAGGCGCGGTCACCGTTTTCATTGCGCACCACGTTACCGGGTGTCGCGGCGAACGTGTCCCAATGTGTTTGGCCAGCGCCGCCTTGTCCGTGACCTTCGATCTGATAGGCAGAGGTTGCAACGCCAAATAGGAAATCTTTGGGGAAATCAGTGCGGGCATATTTCATGTTCAGAACCTGTCAGGAACGGGGCCGGTCGAGCCGCCAACTACCAGTTCGGCCTCCAGCAATCTAGTTTGAACCGGGCCCTCAGGCGACTTTATCCGCTCGATCAACATTTCGGCTGCTATCTCGCCAGCTTGCCGGACAGATGAGCGCGTTGCGGTAAAGATCGGCACGTCCTGCCCGTTTTTCAGGTAAGATAGATCGTCGTCATGGGCGATGACGGATACATCGCGTCCCATCTTCAGCCCAGCCTCGTTCAGCGCGCGCCTTACGCCAATCGCCGAAATCATGGATGAGATCAGAATGGCTGTGGGCGGATTATCCATCTGTATCATGGCGCGCGCTTCGTGGTGGCCGTAGACCTCGGTCATCTCGGCGCTGCGCATCAAGGACGGGTCAGGCGTTATCCCAGCCTCATGCAAAGCCTCCAGATATCCGGCGCGGCGACGCTGGGCAAAGTCCATATCTTCCAACCCGTTGATCAGTGCGATGCGCCGGTGCCCTAGGTCGATCAGAAATTTGGTGGCCCTTTGGAATGAACTTTTGTTGTTCACGTCGATCCAATCGTAGGGCCCATCAACTCCGGTCGCACGACCATGAACGATGAAAGGAACCCCCATGCGGGAAAGTACGCCGATCCGAGGTTCGTTAACCTTCGGACCCTGCAGGACAACTCCATCAACGGCGCCGCGTTGAAACAGGTCGCGATACGCCCGTTCGATCGACGTATCGTCTGCATTCGTGAACATCATGTCATAGCCATGCTCCGCATATTTTCGCGCAGCACCTGCAACGAAATCGCCGAAAATAGGGTTGACCATTTCATGCTGCGAGGAACTGGGAATCACGTGCCCAATGACCATGGACCGACCTGTGGCCAACCCTTTTGCGCGGCTGTTTGGCCGGTAACCATGTTTCGTGGCAGCGGCCTGCACACGTAGGCGCGTATCCTCGTTCACCTCGGGATAGCCGTTCAGCGCACGGCTGACAGTTGTTTGGGACAAGCCAAGAATTTCTGAGAGCTGCTTTAGGTTCATATTCGATTCAAAGCGCCTTCAAATTGGGACTGCTATCTGTATTGTGGGGAATTAACCTTTGCGTCAATAAGATTCAAACATATGCCTACAAATATTAATAACTTGGGTAAACGGCAAACCAAACATTGACAGAGCTTGAATGTTAGCGGATAAGGTTCGTCATCCAAAGCGCTTTGAAAATACGATTCCAAGGCGAGAGATGATACGGGAGGAGATTTCATGAAACACTCGCTTTACGCAGGTGCGGCCACGTTCGCCCTGATGTCAGGCGCTGCACAGGCGGACAAGGTTACCGTGTTCGGTCCGTGGTTGGGGCCGGATCAGGAAAATGTCGAAAAGGTTCTGGACGGCTTTGCTGCAGCAACCGGGCATGAATACGCCTATGTCGGGTCAGACAGTTTTGAACAACAAATCCGAATTGATGCCGAGGCGGGTTCAGCACCGAATGTCGCCGTATTCCCGCAGCCGGGCCTGGCGGCAGATATGGCTAAGTCCGGCTTTCTGACGCCGCTTGCCGATGGAACGGGAGATTGGATTCGCGACAACTATGCCGCGGGGCAGTCTTGGGTTGACTTGGGCACATATGGCGGACCGGACGGCGCGGACAATCTGTACGGCTTTTTCTACAAGGTCGATGTAAAGTCCCTGGTTTGGTACGTGCCTGAGAATTTCGAAGATGCGGGTTACGAAGTGCCGACCACGATGGAAGAACTCAAGGCGCTGACGGATCAGATCGTGGCTGATGGTGAAACACCGTGGTGTATCGGTCTGGGTTCTGGTGGAGCAACCGGGTGGCCCGCAACCGACTGGGTTGAGGATATGATGCTGCGCACACAATCGCCGGCTGATTATGACGCCTGGGTCGCCAATGAGATGAAGTTCAACGATCCCAAGGTCATCGCTGCGATCGAGGAGTTCGGCGCGTTTGCCCGCAATGACGACTATGTTGCCGGCGGCTCAGGGGCTGTGGCTACGACGGACTTCCGCGATAGTCCCAAGGGAATGTTCAGCTCACCTCCGCAATGCTACATGCACCGTCAGGCCTCGTTCATTCCAGCGTTTTTTCCGGAAGGAACTGTTGTAGGTGAAGACGCAGATTTCTTCTATTTCCCGGCTTATGAAGGCAAGGACCTCGGCAGCCCGGTTCTGGGCGCGGGTACTCTGTGGGCGATCACCAATGACAGCCCCGGCGCGCATGCGTTGATCGAGTATCTGCAAACCCCCGAGGCTCATGAGACCTGGATGCAACTGACCGGGTTCCTGACACCGCATAAGGGCGTTGATACCTCGCTGTTCTCGGACCCGACGCTGAAGAAGATGAACGACATTCTTCTTGGTGCGACTACCTTCCGGTTTGACGGCTCTGACCTGATGCCGGGCGGTGTTGGCGCAGGGACGTTCTGGACCGGCATGGTCGACTATGCTGGTGGGGCCTCGGCGGAAGAGGTTGCCAACGAAATCCAATCCTCCTGGGACGCGCTGGACTAAGCGTTCCTGATCGGGCAACCCGCCAGTTCGGGTTGCCTGCCACCGTCGCAAGGGAGACGCGGCATGCATCCGGCATTACAGGGCCTGCTGACCATCGCCATCGGCGTGTCAGGGTGTGTGGGCTATTTCTACCTTTCGAACCAGTTTCTGGACAAAGTGCTGTTCCCGGCACGCGGTCCGAATGCAGGGCGCAATATCAACCGCGCGAACATGATCCGGCCTTGGCTGTTCTTGTTTCCGGCGTTGGCGGCGTTGGGCCTGTATCTGGCCTATCCGGTGGTGGAAACCCTGCGTCTTTCGCTGACCGATCGTGTCCCCGGCGGCGGGTATGAATGGGTTGGGTTGGAAAACTACATCCAGATGGCCAACGAACCCAAATTCTGGGAAGCCATGCGCAACAACATGTTCTGGCTGATCATCGTGCCCGCCATGTCGACCGCGTTTGGACTGCTGGTGGCGCAACTGACGGACCGCATCCGTTGGGGTAACGTCGCCAAATCTCTGATTTTCATGCCGATGGCGATTTCTTTTGTAGGTGCCTCGGTGATCTGGAAACTGGTCTATGATACTCGCCCGGCCGAGCAGGATCAGATCGGGATGCTGAACGCGCTTTACATCTTCTTTGGTGGGACCGAGCCGCAGACCTGGCTGACTATTCCGCTCTGGAACAGTTTCTTTCTGATGGTGGTGCTGATCTGGATTCAGACCGGCTTTGCCATGGTGATCCTGTCCGCCGCCCTTCGAGGCATTCCTGAAGAAACGATCGAGGCTGCCATTCTGGACGGAGCCAACCCGTTCCAGATTTTTTTCAAGATCAAGGTGCCGCAGATCAAAACCACCATTCTGGTGGTCTGGACCACGATCACTATCACGGTGCTAAAGGTCTTTGACATCGTCTTTGCCATGACCAACGGCCAGTGGGAGACACAGGTTCTGGCCAACTACATGTATGACAAACTGTTCCGCGCCAACGACTGGGGCGTAGGGTCAGCCTCGGCGATGGTGATTATGCTGCTGGTAACACCGATCCTGATCTGGAACGTGCGCAACGCGCGCAAAGAGATGGAGTGAGGCGATGAGCGATATTGCAGGAACCAAACCGGCGCTACGCTGGGTCGTCCATGCCTCGGTCCTGTTTCTGGTGGTGCTATGGGTGGTCCCGACACTGGGACTGTTGATTTCATCCTTTCGAACGGCAGACCAGATTGCGACCAGCGGCTGGTGGAAATCCCTTTTCCCGTCCGAACAGAACCTGACTCTGCGGTCCGCCGCGCCGGACACACAAGTTCTGGAAAACGGGATTTACGTGATCGAAGGCAACCTGTTCGACGCGGGGACGTCGGCTACGATCTCTCAATGGGGGGTCAGCTCCCGGGCCGTGGATGCGTTTGTTCCGGGCGATACGGCGGAACTACGTCGGGGCGGTACGATCACTGTGGATGCGCAAGGTAACTACAGGATGGAGAATTCGGAAGAATTTACCGGCAGCCGGGGCGCCCGTGTATTCGTGACCGCAGAATTGCCGCCCGAGTTCACGCTGGCCAATTACCACAAGGTTTTGTTGGCTGAAGATTCCTCTGACAGCATGGGGCGGGCCTTTTTCAACACATTGACTGTGACCATCCCGGCGACGATCATTCCCATTTTGGTGGCGGCCTTTGCGGCCTATGCGCTGGCGTGGATGGACTTCCCGGGCCGCGCCCTGCTGATCGCAGCGGTCGTTGGTTTGTTGGTTGTTCCGCTGCAACTGGCACTGATCCCGCTGCTGAAGTTCCATCTGAATATTGGCATCGGCAAAGGATATCTGGGTGTCTGGATGGCCCATACCGGGTTCGGGATGCCCTTGGCGATTTATCTGCTACGGAACTACATGGCTGGTCTTCCACGTGATCTGATCGAGAACGCGCGGGTCGATGGCGCGACCGAGTTCCAGATCTTCACCAAACTGATCCTGCCGCTCAGTTTCCCGGCGCTGGCCTCTTTCGCGATCTTCCAATTCCTGTGGACATGGAACGATCTTCTGGTCGCCAAGGTCTTTTTGATCGACGCGTCGGGTCAGACCACCGTCATGACCAACCAGATCGTCGAGTTGTTGGGCACGCGGGGTGGCAACTGGGAAATCCTGGCAACAGCGGCCTTCGTGTCGATTGCCGTGCCGCTAATCGTTTTCTTCGCAATGCAAAAATACCTGGTCCGGGGCCTGCTGGCCGGATCCGTCAAATAGAGGCGTCTGATGAACGTGCAGAACACTGTAGATACTACAAAAGCAACCCAAACACCGGCCGACTGGTGGCGCGGCGGCGTGATCTACCAAATCTATCCCCGCAGCTTTCAGGACAGCAATGGCGACGGTATTGGCGACCTCAAGGGGATCACGCAACGGCTGGGGTACATCGCCTCGCTTGGCGTCGACGCAATCTGGATTTCACCGTTCTTCAAATCTCCAATGAAGGACTTCGGGTACGATGTCAGTGATTACCGCGATGTCGATCCAATGTTCGGCACGATGGAGGATTTCAAAGACCTGTTGGATCACGCGCATGGTCAAGGTTTGAAAGTGATGATCGACCTTGTGTTGTCACATACCTCGGATCAGCATCCATGGTTTAGCGAAAGCCGCGCAAGCCGCGAGAACGCTAAGTCCGACTGGTATGTTTGGGCCGACCCGAAGCCGGACGGAACGCCCCCTAATAACTGGCTGTCGATCTTCGGCGGCTCGGCCTGGCAATGGGATTCGCGACGGTTGCAGTACTACCTGCATAACTTCCTGACCTCACAGCCGGATTTGAACTTCCATTGCCCGGACGTACAGGACGCCTTGCTGGACGTGGCCCGGTTCTGGCTGGACTTGGGGGTCGATGGGTTTCGTCTGGATACGATCAACTTTTACTTCCACGACAAGCAGTTGCGCGACAACCCCGGCCTGCCGATGGATCAGCGCAACGCCTCGATCGCGCCGATGGTTAATCCGTATAACCATCAGGATCACCTTTTCTCCAAGAGCCAACCAGAGAATATCGCCTTCCTTGAACGTCTGCGTTCGCTGACCGACCAATATGACGGCCGCGCCTGTCTGGGCGAGGTTGGGGACGCGCAGCGCGGGCTTGAGATCATGGGCGAATACACCACCGGCGATAAGCGGATGCACATGTGCTATGCCTTCGAGTTTCTGGAAAAGCGCGCCCTGACCGCGTCATACGCCAAACAGGTCTTTGACCAGTTACAGGACAAGGCCGGCGATGCATGGCCCTGTTGGGCCTTTTCGAACCACGACGTGCAGCGGCATGCCTCGCGCTGGGGCCTAAGCGACGCGGCCATCCGGCAACACGCGGTTCTCATGATGTGCCTGCGGGGCTCGGCCTGCCTGTATCAGGGTGAGGAACTGGGCCTGCCCGAGGCGGATGTGGCATTTGATGATCTGCAAGATCCCTATGGCATCGAATTCTGGCCCGAATTCAAAGGCCGCGACGGGTGCCGCACGCCGATGGTCTGGGCTGCGCAGGACGAACACTCTGGGTTCAGCAAAGGGTGCCCCTGGCTTCCGGTCAGCTCGTCGCAAGCCGAGCGCGCCGTGGACCGGTTGGAGCAGGACCCCAAGTCGATGTTGCACCACTACCGTATGGCGATTGCGCTGCGCCACGCGCATTCGGCTTTGATGTCGGGGGCGCAAGTTCAGATGGTCCAGTCCGGCTCGGTTCTTACTTTCGTGCGTGAAGACCAAGCGGAACAGGTGTTCTGTGCCTTCAATCTGGGCGCAGACCCCGCAGAGGTCGTCGTGCCCGAAGGCCAATGGCGCGTTATCGGGGAGGAGTTGGGCGGCGTCGGCGGGTCAGGAAATCTGACGCTCGGCGCTGCTCAATTCTGTCTGATGGCTCGGGAAAAGGGGTAGGTCATGTCAGAACTCAATCTCACGGATGTCGCAAAGACCTATGGCACTGTTGATGTCCTGAAGGATATTAATCTCGACATCGAGCGCGGCGAGTTGATTGTTTTCGTAGGACCGTCTGGATGCGGCAAGTCCACCTTGTTGCGCATGATTGCGGGGCTGGAAAAAATCTCGGGCGGAACGCTCGAGATCGAAGGTCAGGTTATGAACGATGTGCCACCCGCACAACGTGGTATTGCGATGGTGTTCCAAAGCTATGCCCTCTATCCCCATATGACCGTGCGCGAGAATATGGCCTTTGCCCTCAAGATCGCGAAACTGCCAGCCGACGAAGTCAATGCCGCCGTCGAGCGCGCCGCGCGAATTCTTCAGCTTGAACCGTTTTTGGATCGTTTGCCCAAGGCGCTGTCGGGTGGGCAGCGTCAGCGGGTCGCCATCGGCCGGGCCATTGTGCGTGACCCCAAGGTTTATTTGTTTGACGAACCGCTTTCCAACCTTGATGCGGCCTTACGCGTGGCGACGCGGATCGAAATTGCGCGTCTGAAAGAGGCGATGCCCGACAGTACGATGATCTATGTGACGCATGATCAGGTCGAAGCGATGACGCTTGCCAGCCGGATCGTGGTTCTGGCCAACAAGGGTATTGCTCAGGTCGGCACTCCGTTGGAACTGTATGAGACCCCGGACAACGAATTCGTCGCCCAGTTTATTGGCTCGCCCTCGATGAACCTGCTGCCGGGGGTTATTGCACAAACGGGCGAAACAACTGTTGTCGAGTTGGAGGCTGGGGGAACCATCACCAGCAGTATTGCGACCGTAGCCGGGGATCAGGGCAAACATGTGAATGTTGGTATCCGGCCCGAGGATTTTGTTCCAAGCGACACGGATGCCGCCTTTCAGGGGGTGGTGGATTTCACCGAAGCCTTGGGAGAGGTCACTTTGCTGTATTTCGAAAACCGTACAGGGGCCGAATCCGTAATTGCAAAATTGCAAGGCATTCAGCGCAACATGCGGGGGCAGATCGTCACCCTTTCAGCCGACCCTGACAAGGTGCATCTTTTCCACAATGGTACAACCATGCGGAAAAAGCCCTGATATCTGTACCGGTTATAGAATCGCACCTGCGATCGGAGCGCGGTTCAATCCCGTTCAAGCAGTCACCAGAACCGTTGTCGCCAAAATAAGTGGCAAACACGCGGTGCGCCCATTTTGGGGGCGCATCACGCTATTTTAGTTAATCCGCATCAGCCCCTTTGTTTCATTGCGATGCACCGCATGTGAGGGGCACATCGTTTTCAAACTGGACTTATGAAAACTGGGAACTGTCACTTTTGGACTGACAGCCGGATCGCAAAGGTCTAGCCTGTATCCACAAAAACAAAAAAACGGATCTACAACGGGAGATATGACGATGACTAAACACCAAAACCTGTCCCGTCGGACGGTACTGAAAGGTGCGGGCGCGGCGGCGCTGGCGGCACCTCTTTACAGCAAAAGCGCGCTTGCCTCATCGGGTGAGATCAACATTCTGATGTGGTCTGACTACCTGCCGCCCAGTTTCCTGGAAGAGTTTGAAACTCTGACCGGGATCAAGGTGAACTATACCGGTATCGGGTCGAACGAAGAAATCATCAACAAGATGAAGGCGACCAAAGGTCAGGGCTTTGACATTGTCTCGCCCACCAACAACCGGTCCCTGCAGTGGGAGCCACTGGAGCTGCTGCAGCCCTTTGACATGAACAAGGTGCCGATTGATCTGGTAAACCCGGCGATGGCTGCGATAGGCACGGATGCCTGGAACTTTGCGGACAGCGGCGTTCATTGGTTGCCGCATATCTGGGGCACCGAAGGGATCGCATATCGCACCGATCTGTGGCTGCCCGAAGGGGACGCGCCGTCTTACGGGGATGTCTGGTCTGAAGAAAACGCCGGCAAGACCATGGGCCGCGCACACTCCATGATGTTGGGTGCGGGTCTGTATATGGAGCGCGCTGGCGAGATGGAGCCGGGCTCTGTCTGGGCGGCCTATGGTGACGAAGACACCATGCGTAAAGTCTGGGGTCAGATCACCGACTGGTGTGTTGAGCGTAAGAACCGGATCAAATTGATCTGGAATGACGCGGATACCCAGAAAAATGGTCTGCTGAACGAAGGCGTTGTGGTTGGTCAAACTTGGGATGGTCCACCGCTGGCGCTGAAATCGGCGGGTGAGCCGGTGCACTATCAGGCTCCGGTCGAAGGTGCGATGGCTTGGGTTGACGGGATGGCAATGCCGACCGGTGCGACCAATATCGAACAGGTTTACGCCTTTATCGACTTTGCGTACCAGGCAAAACCGGCCGGTGTCGCGATTGACAGCCATGGCTATAACTCGCCTGTTCTGGGTGCCGATCAGTATTCCGGCGACACCTACAAGAAGAACTTCGCTGAAGCATACCCGGGCGACTCTTTGGCCAATCTGAACCCATGGCCGGCCGAGGCCCCATGGTACGCGGAAACCCGGACCGAGTTCGTCAACAAGTTCAAAAGCGCCTGATCGCGATGAACCCATACCCTTCGCCACCTGGCGAAGGGTAATCAAACCGCGCACAGTCAAGGTGCAGCGGACGCTAATTGGGTGCGCATAGCAAACGCACCAGACGGAGATACCAAAAATGAGTGCTGGGGTCGGTGTAGATCTTGAGAACCTTTGGATCCGCTTCGGTGACTTCGTCGCCGTTAGGGATGCCAATGTGAATATCAACGGTGGCGATTTCTTTTCGTTCCTCGGGCCGTCTGGTTGTGGCAAAACGACGATTTTGCGCGCCGTGTCGGGCTTTCTGGACCCAAGCGAAGGCAAGGTCCTGATCGGTGGCAACGACATGCAGGGCATCGGGCCGAACAAACGCCCAACCGCACTGATCTTTCAGAACCTTGCGCTGTTTCCCTTGATGAAAGTCTGGGAGAACATAACATTTTCGATGGAGATAAAAGGCGCTAGCGCTGCTCAACGCCGCAAGCGTGCGGACGAGTTGCTAGACATGATCGCTCTGCCCGGTCAGGGCGACAAGCTACCCAGCGAATTGTCAGGTGGACAACGTCAGCGTGTGGCGATTGCGCGCGCGTTGTGCGCCGAACCTGATGTTTTGTTGTTGGACGAACCCCTTTCGGCGCTTGATCTCAAACTGCGTCAACACATGCGGACGGAACTGCGAGAGATTCAGCAACGGGTCGGTATCACGTTTATCTATATTACTCACGATCAGGGCGAAGCTCTGACCATGTCGGACAACATTGCTGTCATGCGGGCTGGAGTGATTGACCAGATCGCTGACGGCAAGACGATTTACAACGATCCTAACACGGCATTTGCAGCTTCGTTTGTCGGTGAAAACAATGTGTTCCGAGGAAAGATCAAACAGATCATGGGGGCCGAGGCCCTGATCGCCACTAACCGTTCTGGAGATCTGGTGGCGCGGATATCCTCCGCCAATCAAGGCAAGATGAAAGAAGGCGATGAGGCGATGATGTTCATTCGCCCCGAGGCTTTTGCCATTGCGGCCGAAGGTGCATCTGGCAACCATTTCGTGACGGCGCGGGTCAATCACGAAGAGTTCGAGGGCAACGTGTTCAACATCTTCACTGAAGGTGAAGGCGGCAAAGAGATCAAAGTGTCGATCCCGAACCACGGACAGTCCTTCCAAGACCACACCGGACAGAACATCACGCTGGAATACGAGACCCACAACGCGGTTCTTGTCCCGGCGGGTGAACTGGCTGCGGAATAGAGGGACGGACCCATGCCCAAGTTCCTCAAGGAGTTTTTCAATCGCAACGGCATCGGGATGGGGCTGGCGATATTGGGGCTGGTCCTGTTCTGGACCATCGGCCTGATTATCCTGCCTCAATTGTCGATGCTCGACTTTTCGTTCCGCCCGAACTTGCCGCCACCGGAGATTGGCGGGCCAAAGGACGTCTATACGCTCGAAAACTATAAATACCTGATTTACGGCCCCGAAGGGGGTTCTCAGGACTACAATTCGGTCGACCTCAGGGTGTTCTTCAGAACGCTGCTTGCGGCGGTTTGCGTGACTATATTCAACCTGATCATCTGCTATCCGATCGCCTACTATCTGGGGCAATCCAAAGGCAGCCACATCCGCATTTTCGCGATTATGCTGATCATCCCTTACTGGATCAACGAAATCCTGCGCGCCTTCGCATTGCGGATCATCTTTGGTGAGACCGGAGTTCTGAACACCTTGTTCATGGGGCTGGGGATCTGGGATACTCCCTTTGATTTTATCCGCAATGACATCGCGCTCTATGCGGGTCTCGGATATGCCTACATCCTGTTGATGATCTTCCCGATCTACAACGTGATCGAAAGCCTTGATCACAACCAGATCGAGGCGGCGCGCGATCTGGGCGCGCCTTGGTGGAGGATTCACTGGCGCGTGGTTATTCCCTACGCCAAGCCGGGTATCAGTTCGGGCTGCACGATGGTCTTCATGCTATCCGCCGGTGCCCTTGCAGCGCCGCAGATTCTGGGCGGCCCGTCCAGCCTGTGGTTCACGCAACTGATCTATCAGCAGTTCAATGACAACAATGACTGGCCGCAAGGTGCCGCCTACGCGATCGTTCTGCTTGTGACCTGTATCTTGTTCGTTCTGGCGGTCATGCGTCTGTTCAAGGTGAACATGGGGGATATCGGGAAATGAACCTCTCTTTCCTTCGTGTAAGCATCTGGGTCTACCTGGCCCTTTTCTTCCTCTACCTGCTTGGTCCGCTTGTGATCATGTCGGTTACCGCGTTCAATTCCTCGGCTTTCCCGCGGATGACTCCGTGGGAGTGTCTGACCTTTCAGTGGTTCGGGGATCTGTTTCAGGACCAGCGTATCCTGAACGGGATCAAGAACTCGCTGATCATCGGTGCAGGAACGGTCGTTCTGTCGGTGGCGATGGGGCTGGCGGGTGCGCTGATGCTGACTCAGATATGGCCCAAGCTGCGTGCGACCTACTACACGATCATCATTGCCCCGATCCTGATACCGGGCGTGGTTCTGGGTATCTCGACGCTTGTATTCTGGGACCGGATCAATCGGATGCTGGGGCTGGGCGCAGATAGCGTTTTGTCAAACGGGGTTTTCCTGACAGTGATCGGTCAGTCCACCTTTATCGCAAGCTACTGCATGCTGGTTCTGGTGGCGCGGTTACAACGCTATGACATGGCGTTAACCGAGGCCGCTCTGGATCTTGGTGCGACCCATGCACAGGCGTTTCGCAAGATCCTGCTGCCGTTCATGCGGCCCGCGATCGCATCGGCGGCTGTGCTGGCATTCCTTGCATCGTTCGAGAACTACAACACGACCACCTTTACCTTTGGCGAATACCCGACACTGACGATCGAACTGGCGCAGAAGGTACGCTATGGCATCACGCCGTCGATCTCGGCCTTGGCCTTTATCATCGTGGCGCTGACCGTGTTCTTTGCCCTGTTGAACGAGGCCAAGTTGAAGCGTCAGGAACTGGTTGCAGCCGCGCGCAAGAATGCCACGGTCGAGGAACTGGCGGGGAAAATCAAACTGCCCAGCTTCTTTGCAGGCAACATGGCCGCCGTGCTTCTGGTCGTGTTTGCCGTCGCCACGATTACCGTGGTCGGCACCGCAACCGCGTACAACCCGGCCCAGTGCATTGCCAATGTCAAAGATGAAAAACGTTTGGAAGCCGAACAGCGTATCCAAGAGCTGCGCAAGCAGCGCGAGGAACAGCGCAAGAAGCGCGAAGCTGAAGAGGCCGAACAAGGCGATGCGGGGCAATCTGCGCCGAAACCTTCAAACAACAGCGGCTTTGGCAATGTGTTCGCACCGAACACGTTGGGCAGCGGCGAAGAAGAAAGCCAGGATACCGAAACGCCACCGGCAAACAACGGTGGTTTCGGGGGCGTATTCGACCCAAACAGCCTGAAATCTGAATAACTGAAAAGCCTGACAAAGGCCGCCTGCGCCCGAAGAGATTACCCCTCTTCGGGCGTATGTTTTGCCAATATGGCCACGTCGCACGCGTTGATCTTTGTACCGTTCCATTCCACCGGTACTGCGTTGTAGTTGATCAGGAATGTATGGCCCTTGGTGTCTCGCCGACGAAGGCCGCCGGGCATTGGGTGCAGCGCCAATCCCACCTGTTGCGAGGCCATTTTGATCACGCGATCCCACAGCGCCTCATCGGGGAAGCCCGCCAGATACCAAAACCCGTTTTCGCCTTTCAGGGCAGAAGTGCCGTCCTCAAAGGTCAGCAGATCGGGCGCTGATCCAGACAAGCGGTCAACCCAGTGCTGGGCGGCACCAACACCCTCGACTTTGCGTGTTACTGATGGGGGCAGGGTCTCAACCAGATCAACCTCACAGGCCAAACCCGACAAGCCAGGGCGCCCCGTACTGGGGATTTGGAAATCCGGCGTGATTGCCCCCGTGCGCGGGCCGAGGACAGCCAGAGCACATCCCTTGCTCAGGCGCATCTCAAGGTCGTTGTCCACACTGGCCAGACCCGGCGCAAGGATCACTTTGTAAGTGTTCTCGGGGACGTTGTCCGCGGATAGGAAATCGACGGAAAGCCCGGCCCGCCGCAGGGCGCGGTAGGCCGAAAACACCAGGCGGAAGTAATCGAATCCAGCGCCTTGTGGTTGGGTTGCCCACGTCCAGTCAGACGCATAGTCGAAAAGGATAGCAACATCGGCCTTGCTGTGTTGGACGTCGCCTAGTTGGGACAACACACCCCAAGTTTGCCGCGCTTCGGACAAGCCCGGTGCAGGTTTGTTGTTCGACGTCAACAACCCTGCGTGCATCTGTTCTTGGGCAAACGGAGCCTGCCGCCACCGAAAATAACTGACCACTTCGGCGCCATGAGCCACCGCTTCAAGCGACCAAAGCCGCACCATCCCCGGCAGGGGTGCCGGATTGTACGGAGCCCAGTTCACCGGCCCCGGTTGCTGTTCCATGACCCACCAGCGCTCGCGCCCGACCGCGCGATAAAGGTCGTGATGAAACGCCTGCATGTCGGGATCACCCTGCTGCAGAAAGGCGGTTTTGTGCGCCTCATCAGCCTCAAGCCTGTCTGACAGGAACCCGATGGGATAGCTGTCCCATGTGGCGATATCCAGATCTGCCCCGACTTTGAAGTGATCAAACTCCAGCGTGCGCCCCATGTAGTTGTGCAATAGGGGCGCTTTTGTCAGAGGGCGCAGAGCATCGACCTGCGCCTTGTTAAATTCTACCACCTGATCAGAACTGAACCGACGAAAGGCCAGAACATGCGCTGGGTTTGGTTCTGTCACGGTCTGATTTGGCAGGTCGATCTGATCGAACCCATCGTATTCCATCGACCAGAACACATTACCCCAGGCAGAGTTCAACGCATCAATGGTGCCGTATTGGTCCTCAAGCCAGCTTTGAAAGGCGCGCAGGGCAGGGTCGCTGTAACTGAGTGTCGTGTCGTGGCAGCCGTATTCATTGTCGATCTGCCAAGCGGCGACATGGGGATTAGCCCCGTAACGCTCGCCCATGATCTGGGCAATACGTGCGCACTCCGCGACATAGCCTTTGTGACTAAAACAATAATGTCGGCGCGATCCGAATTTTCTCGGCTGCCCTTGCGCGTCAATCGCCAGCATGTTGGGGTGTTTTTCCTGCATCCATCTTGGTGGCGTCGCAGTTGGTGTTCCCATCACGATCTTAAGCCCGGCCGACCCGAGTGTTTCAACAGCCCGGTCCAACCAGTCAAATTGCAGGTCACCTGCGGTCGGTTCCAGTCGGCTCCAGGCAAACTCACCGATCCGAACCCAGCTCAGTCCGGTTTCGATCATCTGTCGGGCGTCGTCTGCCCACATTTCCTCGGGCCAATGCTCGGGATAGTAACAAACGCCAAGTTCTGGCTTCATAGGATGACTCTGTGTTCTGGTTGCCCTTTACCGGCATCAATCGCGGCAAAGGTCATTCCGTTCGAGGGGTGTTGTGAGAGGGTGGTTTCGTCCAAACCCTCCTGCGCGGTTGTGCAATAGAGTGTAGTCAGCTCTGCGCCGCCAAATGCCGGGCATGAGACATGTGCAGCGGGAAAGGCCACGGCTTTTAGGAACTGCCCATCAGCGTCATACGCCGCCACCCGGTGCGCGCGCCATTGCGCGATCCAGATATTTCCTTCCGTATCCACAACTGCGCCATCCGGGTTCAGTCCGTCCACCCGCAGATCGAGGAAAACCGTGCTTTCGCCCTCGGGCCATCCGGTTTCGGTGTTTAGTGCCCAACGCATAACTTGTTTGGTCACTGTGTCGGTGTAGTACGCGCAGGACCGGTCCGGTGCGAAACAAATGGCATTCGAGATCGTGATATTGGGAACAAGCTGTCGCAATTCACCTTGCCAATAGCGATAGATCGCGCCTGCACCGTGCTCGGCGCTTTTACCCATCGTGCCAATCCAGAACCCGCCCCAAGGGTCGGCGCGGCCATCGTTCGATCGCGTGACAGGGTTGTCAGCCTCCAACGGCATGACAAGGTCTTTCGTGTTACTTGACAGATCGAAACGCCACAGCCCGGTTTCGGACGCAATCAGTAAGGTGTTCTCATCCACCCATCCCGCGGCCGAAACATGTTCCGGAAATTCCCAGCTAAGTTGTTCGCCGTCTACTTGCGACATCATGCGTTTGTTGATGATGTCGAACCAGAAAAGCTGATGCCTTTCGGGGTGCCATAACGGTCCTTCGCCCAATTCGCAGGGGCGATTGTCAAAGACCGGGCTCATCCGGCGGCCGTGTCATAAGCTGATACGATCCGCTGCGCTCGGTCGGCGACCTCTTGCACCGACAGACCCGGCTTGAACAGCGCAGAGCCTATGCCGAAACCGTCTGCACCGGCCTTGATCCATTCGGCAAAATTTTCAGGGCCGGCACCGCCCACAGCAAAGATCAACGATCCCGCAGGCAAGACCGGGCGCAATGCCGCCAGGCCAGAGGGCCCCGCCATTACACCGGGAAACAGTTTCAATCCCGTCGCCCCCGCCTTGAGCGCGGTGAAGGCTTCGGTTGGAGTATAAACTCCGGGCCAGCTCTGCATGCCCAGTTCAACCGTGCGATAGATGACTTCGGGGTCGCAGTTTGGCGATACGACAAGCTTTCCGCCAACGCGGGCCACATCGTTTACTTGCTGGGGTGTCAGAACGGTTCCCGCTCCGATCAATGCCTGATCGCCAAACTTCTCAACCAGAATTGAGATACTGTCTAACGGGTCGGGTGAATTCAGCGGAACTTCGATCCGGTCGATGCCTGCTTCGATCAGGGCATGTCCGATTTCGGCTGCTTCGGTGGGTTGCAGTCCACGAAGGATGGCAATGATAGGGCGGCTCATACAGTTTGTCTCGTCAGCATGCGGGCTTGAAACAGACCCGCCAATGTGGATTGGGTTGCGTTAACAGTCTCAACAAGAGCGCCTTGTTGCTTGAGGGCGCTTGCATAGACACTTGCGATACCTTCGGCGCCAATGATTGCGATTTGCTGACCCAACCAGTAAGGGCGTGTCGCCGCAAGTTCCGCGCCAATCAGAAACCCGGAAAGATGTGCCCGCCCGACACCAGGATCTTCACCGCGCAATAAATCAGCGGCCCGCAAACCAAACAACCGTGCTGCAAGCTGTTCCGGTTTCGACAAGGTGTCCGCGACCGCTTCGGCAAAGGCGACGTCGTCCCAGCCTTCGCTGACCGAATGTCTTAGAACCGATTGTCCGCGCAAAAGCTCAAACAATTCACCGGTCATGAACGTCCGGAAACTGACGACCTCATCGGCACTGATCTGCACCCACTTGGTATGCGTCCCCGGCAGGCATAGGACGCCGTCCCAGTTTTGGCGGCCAGCTAAAAATCCGGCGATCTGGGTTTCTTCGCCGCGCATGACATCTGGCGGAGCGTTTTGTTTCAACCCCGGCACAACAAACGTCCGAATGCGTGGATCCGTGTTGGGCACGCGGATTGGGGCCGACGAAAGAGGGGCAACAGGAACAGTGGAATAGGGGGCCTCGACCCAGCCTTGCCTTGCCCCGACCATACCGCACGCGACAACGTCGGTTGTCGTGCCGCCCAGCCAGTCTTCGATCAGGTCCAACAGTGCCGACTGAAATGCGGTTTTACTCAGACGGCCCATGCCTTTGTCGGATTCGGCTTGATCCAGAATCTTTTCACCCTGCATTGCCCAAACTCGTAGATGAGAGGTTCCCCAGTCTGCCGCGATCCATTCAACGCTCATTGCATTACCCCGTCACCACCACGCCACCGTCGACAACCATGCATTGTCCCGTCATCGCCCGGCTGGCCCGCGAGGCCAGAAACAAGGTTGGTTCGATCATGTCTTCTGGCGTCAGGTGCTCCTTGAGGCATTGCCGGTCCAAATGCGCGGCCAGATCCTCGGGCGTTGCCCACATATCCAACTGCTTTTGCGTCAGCACCCAGCCGGGCGCCAGGGCGTTTACCCGGATATTCTGCGGCCCAAGTTCACGCGCCAGCGACCGGGTCATCCCGGTAATCCCGGCGTTTGAGGTTGTGTAAATTGGATAACCGGCGTTGCCCATCATGTAGCTGATCGAACTGAAATTGATGATCGACCCACCCTTTTCCTGCATCTGCCGAGCGGCTTCCTGACAGGCAAAGTAATATGCTTTCAGGTTCACCTCGATCATCCAGTCCCAGAATTCAGGTGTGGTTTCTTCAAGAGAGTGGCGCTTGTCGTTCGCGGCGTTGTTCACCAACACGTTGATTGGGCCGTATTCCTCGGCCGCCTTGTTCATCGTCGCGTGCAGCAACTCGGTATCCGTCATGTCGCCCCGCATGAACAAGGGGGCACGGCCATGTTTGTTGCGCATCTGTTCGACAAATTCGCTGGCGTCAGACCGGCCGATAAAGGCAACGTTTGCGCCCTGCGCCATAAACCCGTCGGTCAGCGACGCGCCAACACCCGATCCGCCGCCGGTGATGTAGACTGTGGCCCCGTTCAGGTCGTGAAATGTGGCTGGTTGATCCATCAATGGCTCTCTCTGGTAACTAGGCGGGTGTCTTTGCCGACTAGGAAATCAAGGTCCGCGCCCTGATTGGCCTGCAAGACGTGATCAATGTAAAGTTTCGCGTATCCACGGGAGTAGTGCGGTTCGTCCGGTTGCCATGCTGCGCGGCGTGCGTCCAGCTCGGTTTGGTCAACCAAAAGTTCCAGCTCGCCCTTGCTGGCGGATACACGGATGCGGTCGCCAGTTTTGACCAGCGCCAGCGTGCCACCCGCCTGCGCTTCGGGGCTGACATGCAGAATGACGGTGCCGAAAGCCGTTCCGGACATGCGCGCGTCCGAGATACGGATCATGTCGCGCACGCCGTCTTTCACCAGTTTGGCCGGGATCGGCATGTTGCCCACCTCGGGCATCCCGGGATACCCCTTGGGTCCGCACCCCTTAAGGACCAGAATTGTGTCGGGTGTGACCGGCAAGTCTTCGCGGTCAATATTGGCCTTCAGGTCTTCGATGCTTTCGAAAACATAGGCTTCAGCCTCGGTCTCAAGCAATTCATCTGTTGCGGCCGAGGGTTTCACGATCGCCCCGTTGGGTGCCAGATTGCCACGCAGTACGCGCAGACCAGCCGCGGGTTTCACGGGATCATCAAAGCCGCGGATCACATCGCGGTTAAAACACTCAGCCCCTTCGTAATGGGCCGAGATATCCTTGTTCAACACTGTTTTCGCGGGTCGTAGGAAGGGTTTCAATTCGTTCAAAACCACCGGAACACCGCCTGCGTAGCAGAAGTCTTCCATCAAGTATTGGCCCGAGGGCATACAGTTCACCAACAGGGGAATGTCTGACCCGATCTCAAAATCCTTCAGCGTCAGGTCCACTCCGACCCGACCGGCCAGGGCCAGAAGGTGCACGACCGCATTGGTCGATCCGCCAACCGCCGCGTTGGTCAGGATGGCATTTTCAAATGCTTCCTTTGTCAGGATGTCAGATGGTTTCAGGTCTTCGTCCACCATCTCGACAATCCGTTTGCCGGTCAGATGCGCCAGCGCCATGCGCCGAGCGTCAACTGCGGGCAGGGCGGCGTTGGTAGGCAGGCTCATACCCATCGCCTCGACCAATGAAGCCATGGTTGACGCCGTGCCCATCGTCATGCAAACACCCGCGCTGCGCGACATGCCGGATTCAGCGTTCATGAAATCCTGCAGGGTCATCTCTCCGGCGCGCACGGCTTCTGAGAACTTCCAGACATCCGTGCCCGAACCGATATCCTGCCCCCGATACTTGCCGTTCAGCATCGGGCCAGAGCTGACCACGATGGACGGCAGATCGACCGAGGCCGCACCCATCAACTGCCCCGGCGTTGTCTTGTCGCAGCCGCCCAGCAGGACGACACCGTCGATACCATAGGCCCGAATGGATTCCTCGACATCCATGGCTAGAAGGTTGCGAAACAGCATCGCGGTCGGCTTCATCTGTGTCTCGCCCAGCGACATGACCGGGAATTCGACGGGAAAGCCTCCGGCCTCCCACACGCCACGTTTGACGCCCTCGGCCAGATCACGCAGGCCCGAGTTGCATGGGGTCAATTCGGACCATGTGTTACAAATGCCAATGACCGGGCGGCCATCAAATGCGTGATCAGGGAAACCTTGGTTCTTCATCCACGAGCGGTGAATGAAGCCGTCCTTGTCCAGCTTTCCGTACCAATGTTCCGAGCGGCGTTTCTTGGTCATGAACTTTGCCCTTTCAAGCGGCTTTGGCGGGTTGGCACCAATCGGGCAGCCAATCGGTATGTGCTGTCAGAAGATCGCTGACCAGATTGCGGATCTGGCGCAAATCCAATTCGGCGGCTGTATGCGGGTCCATCATTGCAGCGTGGTAAATGAACTCTGGATTTTGTTCCACCAAAGCCCGTACGGTCAGTTCCTGCACGTTAATCTGAGTGCGCATCAGGGCAATCAGTTGCGGCGGTATATCCGTCACAACGGAAGGCTGAACACCATTGCTGTCTACAAGACAGGGTGTTTCAACGGCCGCGCCAAACGGCAATTGCGGAATCTGTCCAGTGTTGGGCAGGTTGCCATAAGCCACATAGGGTGTGTCCGTGACAATCGCGTTCATCAGATCGGCGGCAAACTCATGGCTACGCTTTACTTCGATGTTGCGGCCATCGGTAAGCGTTTTGGCCTGTTCCTTCCAATTGGCGACTTGTTCCACGCAACGTGTCGGATACTCGTCCAATGGAATCCCGAACTGGTCAATCAGGTCATGCCGCCCCTCTTTAATGAACCAAGGGACATACTCGGCCAGATGCTCCGAGCTTTCGGTGCAGAAATAGCCCAAGTGATCCATCACTTCGTATCGCACCTTGTTCGGACACCGAGGCATCAACAACGGAGCTTTGGGAATCCGCCCGCCGGCATAGCCCTGACGAAGCGCCGGGTAGAGGTCGCGCCCTTCGTGTTCAAGCCGCAGGAAGAACGCGACGTGATTTACACCCGCGACCTTGTACCGGATTTCCTGTTTGGGCAGGTCCAGATCATGCGCCAGTTCCTCGACTGTGTTCTGGACCGAGTGGCACAGACCCACGTGCTTTAATGCTGGGAATTGCTCGGCCAGCGCCCAAGTGTTGATGGCCATGGGGTTGACGTATTGCAGCAACGTTGCGTTGGGGCAAAGCTGCATCATGTCTTGCGCGACGCCCCAGAGAACAGGAACGGTCCGCAGACCACGCATTATGCCGCCAACGCCCAGTGTGTCGGCGATGGTTTGGCGCAGGCCGTATTGTTTTGGGATTTCGAAATCAGTAACCGTACAGGGGTTGTAACCGCCCACCTGAAACGCGGTGATCACAAAATCTGCGCCGTCAAGCGCCGCCCGTCGGTCTGTGTGCGTGGTGACCGTTGCGCCTGTCCCGACCGACCGGATCATGGCCTTGGCTACGGCTTCGCTTTCAGCCAACCTTTCCGGGTCGATGTCCATCAGCGCAAAGTGGCTGTCCGACAGGGACGGGGTAAGCAGCGCATCACCCACGATGTTCTGCATGAAAATCGTGGAGCCTGCTCCAACGAAAGCAATCTTGGTCATTTTGCAAACCTTTGGTTTGGCGTTATTTTACGGCACCGAGGGTCAGCCCCGCGATGAAATGCTTCTGCATGAGAAAGAACATGGCGACCGGCGGCAGCGCTGCCACGATCGAGCCCGCACTCATGAGCTGATAGGCGGCCCGGAATTGTGCGTTGAAACTGGTGATACCTGCAGTGACCGGCTGGCTTTCAGCGCCTTGGGTCAGGACGACGGCCCAGAAGTAATCGTTCCAGATGAAGGTAAAGATCAGCACGCTGAGCGCGGCAATCGCCGGTTTCATCAGTGGGAGGACGACGTACCAGAAGATGCGCCATTCGCTGATACCCTCGACCCGGGCCGCTTCGATCAACTCGAACGGAAGAGCGCGGATAAAGTTACGCATGAACAGTGTGCAAAAGCCCGTTTGGAACGCGATGTGAAACAGGACGAGCCCGGTTTTGGTGTTGTACAGACCCAGTTGCAGTGTCAGGTCGCGCACCGGAACCATCAGAATTTGGAACGGTACGAAATTACCCGCCACGAACATGAAGAAAATCCATAGGTTCGATCTGAACTTGTAGATCCCCAGCGCAAACCCGGTCATGCAACTAAGAGCGACAGCCCCGATCACCGTTGGGATTGTGATCAGGAACGAGTTCAGCAGATACCGCGGCATGTCCGAGTTGAAGAAGACTTGCCCATAGTTGAAGGCGCCCTCGAAGCTGGACGGCAGGCCCCAGTAGTTCGCATTGGTAAAGTCCGCAGCCGGTTTGACCGAGAACAGAGCAACAGCGAGCAACGGCCCCAGCCACAACAGAAGGGCAAGCGGCAACATGGCCTGATACGAAATCTGTGCCGCGCGAGATTGCTTTTCGATAGGTTTGGGAAACATCTCAGTGCCCTCTCTCTTCGCGGTACATCGACCATAGGAAATAGGCGATGAAGCAGAGCATGATCAGGAACAGGATCACCGCGATGGCCGCGCCGTATCCCATGCGGAAACCATATTCGGACAATGCAACCTCGAACATGTAATAGGCCAACACGCGGGATGATCCGAACGGGCCCCCTTGGGTCATGATCGAGATCAGGTCGAAGGACCGCAGCGCGCCGATGATTGTCACGACAAAGGCAATGAATGTGGCAGGGCGCAGTTGAGGCAGGATGATGTGCCATAACATGCGCACACCTTTGGCGCCGTCCAGACGTCCGGCCTCGATCTGTTCGGGGTCCACTGCGTTCAGGCCAGTCAGATAAAGGATCATGCAATACGCAGTCTGCGGCCAGAGGCCCGCGAAGATGATACCGTAAGTGACGAAGCGCTCATCGCCCAGAACATTCAGGGGTTCGATGCCGAAGACGCCGAGAAATTCATTCAGCAGACCGAATGTCGGGTCATAGAACCATGTGAAAACCAGCCCGACAACGACCTGAGAAATCACGAAGGGAAAGAAAAACAGAGACTTGTACAGTCGGATGCCCCAAACCGTCTGGTTCAGGAAAAGAGCGATGAACAAACCCGCCGGGATAGCTGCCAGATAAAGGATCAGCCAGATCAGGTTGTTCTTTAGTGAAACAAAGAAGGCATCCCGGTCGACCCATTCCCAATACAAGTCTTCGTAGTTGCGAAACCCGACATATTCGGCCGAGCCAAGCCCGTCCCATTCATAAAGTGACAAATTGAAGGACTGAAAGACCGGTATGATCACGTAGACCATGAAAAACAACAGGCCGGGGGCCAGAAACAGCCAGGGCGCAATGCGTTGTTGATTTCGGTGGAACCAGCTTTCTTGTTCCGGGGTGTCGACAGCGGACATGAGGTATCTCGGGTCTGGTGGGGTGAAGGCGGGCTGAAGCCCGCCCTAGAATTGAGGGTGACGCAGGCCGGGCTTTCGCCCGGCCTATGCCGGATCAGTTGTCGTAGATACGCTCACGTGCGCGCTCGAGCTTGGCGAGTATCTTGTCCGCGTTGTCAGGTTTGACCATAAATTCCTGGAAACCTTCCATCGACACCTTGGCCATTTCCGCCGGAGCGTCGCGGTCCCAGAACTGGGCGACACCGCCGGGGCTGTTCGACGAAAGCATCTCGAAGCCTTGGTTCAGGAATTTGTCGTTATCGACCGAAGACTTGGCATTGACCGGAAGTTGACCAAGGTTCGAGCCGTTGTTGATTTCCGTCTGCTCATCAGCCGAAACAACGAACCGCAGGAACTCGCGCGCGGCTTCTTTGTTCGATGCGTTCGACGGGATGTGGAACGTATCGGTTGGTGCGTCTTCTGCCAGTTCAACATCGGGGTTGATGGCAACGAACTGGTAGAAGTCGAGTTGATCGTCGCTGAGGCCCGCCTCGCGCAGCGGCGCGACGGCAAAGTTACCCATCAAGTAGGCGGCCGCTTCACCATTGACCATGAAGGGCAGGGCTTCCTGCCAGCTATAGGTCTGGTGGTTGTCGATGAAGGCGCCCATATCAATCAGTTGCTTCCAGTTCGCGAAGGTCTGTTTGACGCGGTCGTCTTCCCAGCTCACCTCGCCATTGGCCAGTTGCTGGTGGAAGTCGAAGCCGTTGGTGCGCATGTTCAGATAGTCGAACCAGCCGCCAGCGGTCCAAAGGAACTTGGTGCCGATCGTATAGCAGGCGCGGCCTGAATTGACGATTTTCTGGCAGTTTGCCAGTTCTTCTTCCCAAGTGGTCGGCTCGGACAGGCCCAGCTCATCAAAGATGTCTTTGCGGTAGTAAACACCCCACTGATAGTAGGTATAGGGCACGCCCCACTGCTTGCCGTCGATGGTCATTGCACCCTTGGTCGATGCGAGGTTTTCAGCGATCTCAGGCTCGGCCCACAGGTCGGACACATCTTCGAACAGGCCGGCTTCGACATAGGGTTTCATACGGTTGGCAGCGTACCACGTCGCGACATCTGGCGTGTCGGCGGTTAGAAAGTTCCGAATTTGGGTCTTGTATGCCTCGCGGTCGATAACCGTGGTCTCGATTTCCAGACCGGGATGTTGTTCCGCGAAACGGTCGATCATCGCTTCCATCGTCGCGCGCGGCGCAGGGTTGGACGTATCAAGAAAGATTCGCAGCTCACCAGTCAGTTCGGCATAGGCTGGAACAGCGAGTGCAACGCTCATGGCCAGCGCAGCCGTCGTGCGCTTGTAAATGGAATGCATAGTTTCCTCCCTTAGCTTCCATTTGGTTCCAAATATTGAAACCAAGTTTTATATATTGAAAACTACACATCGAATCGGTTAGCCTTGTCAAGACCCTCGTGCGGATGCCGATGGATCAATGGGAGGAGAAAGAACGCTCGTGGCAGGTGACGGAACAATAGGCAAAGCATGTGACGTGCTGGATCAGGTCGCTGCGTTTCAGCGCCCTGTTAGATTTGCAGAGCTGCTGGATAGCAGTGAATTTCCCAAGGCAACCTTATATCGGTTTCTGCAATCCCTGACCAATCAGGGCATGTTGTCATACGACCCGGATCGGCAAACCTATATGCCGGGATTGCGTCTGGTCCGGTTGGCCCATTCGGCATGGACACAAAGCTCGCTTGCGCCAATCGCGCGACCCTTTTTGGATGCTCTAAGCCGCGAGACGGGTGAAACTGTGCATCTGGCCCAGATGGATGCCGGTCAGGTGCTGTATGTTGATAAACGCAATGCAACGCAGCCGATCGAGATGTATTCACAAGCTGGAAAGGTCGGCCCCGCTTATTGCACAGGTGTCGGCAAGGCGATGATGGCGTATCTTGCAAGCGATGCATTGGATGATGCGGTCTCACAGCAAAGCTATCATAGGTTCACGGAAAAAACCTTGGCATCCGAAGATGCACTGCGGGCCGACCTCGATCTAATACGCGAGCGCGGATATGCGATTGACGACGAAGAACACGAACCCGGAATCATTTGCGTCGCTTGCCCAATTCTGACGGCAAGCGGACGGATGTTGGGGGCAATCTCGGTGACGGGAAGCACCGAGCGCATGAATTTCAACCAACTGGAAACATGGGTACCCCGAGTTCGCCGCGTGGCTGAACAAATAGGTGCCGAAGTACAAGCGTGGCGGTTCCCAGAAGCCGGCCCAAACACCGATAGCGACAGGAAGCAAGCGACATGACGGGTGTAACTCTGAACCAGGCGATTAAACGCTACGGCGAAACGCAGGTTATTCACGGTATTGATCTCCAAATCGAAGATGGTGAGTTTTGTGTATTTGTCGGGCCTTCGGGATGCGGCAAGTCCACGCTGCTTCGGATGATTGCGGGGCTTGAGGAAACGTCCGAAGGGCAAATTCACATTGGTTCGCGGGACGTGACGCATATGGACCCGGCCAAGCGGGGCGTTGCAATGGTCTTTCAGACCTATGCCTTGTACCCCCACATGACAGTTGCCGAGAATATGGGGTTCGGGCTGCGCATGAATGGCGTCGCGAAATCCGAGATCGATCAGAAAGTGAAAGAGGCCTCGGGCATCCTGAAACTGGATCAGTATCTCAAGCGTAAGCCCAAGGCCCTTTCGGGCGGTCAGCGTCAGCGGGTCGCCATTGGCCGAGCGATTGTCCGAGGGCCCGAGGTCTTTTTGTTTGATGAACCTTTGTCCAATCTGGACGCAGAACTGCGCGTTGAGATGCGTGTTGAAATTGCGCGCCTTCACAACGAGATTGGCGCGACGATGATCTACGTGACCCATGACCAGGTCGAGGCCATGACCATGGCTGACAAGATTGTGGTCCTGCGCGACGGACGGATCGAGCAGGTCGGCGCGCCAATGGACTTGTACCGCGATCCGGATAACCGCTTTGTCGCCGGATTCATCGGCTCTCCGGCCATGAACTTTCTGGAATGTGATTTCAAGGACGGCAAGATTCTGCATCCCGCGTTGGCTGAGCCACTAGAGATGAGTGTGGCTGTGCCTCAAGGTATGACCAAGGTCACTCTGGGCATTCGGCCCGAGCATATCGAAGTTGATCGGTCGGGTGATACCTGCACGGTCGACCTGACCGAAGCTCTGGGCGGTGTGAGCTATTCGTATTTGTTGACCCCGAATGGCGACAAACTGATCGTCGAAGAACGCGAAGATCAGCGCAGCAAACAGGGCGAACGGATCGGCATAAAAGTTCGCCCGGAACGTGCCATGTTGTTTGAACCCGAAGCGGGGGGAAGACTCCGGTAATATACATATTGTCGGGTCCAACGAAGAAACGCGCCGGGGCACCAGAATGGCGCGTTTTTTCATATGTAATAGGGCTGGATTTTGTATCCAATATCCGATAGAGCGAGTTGAATGGGCCTGAAACCAGCGCCCGAATACCGTTTGATTGGAAGGATGACACGGATGTCGACCAATGTGTTCACGGGAACAATGCCTGCACTTATGACCCCCTGTAACGCTGACCGCACGCCTGATTTCGACGCGTTGGTTCGCAAAGGGCAGCAGATGACCAGCGCTGGTATGTCGGCAGTCGTCTATTGTGGGTCGATGGGTGATTGGCCCTTGTTGACGGACGAGCAGCGGATGGAAGGTGTTGAGCGCCTCATCGCGGCAGGCTTGCCCGTGGTTGTCGGCACGGGGGCCATAAACACGAAGTCAGCCGTTGCCCATGCGGCCCATGCGCAGAAAGTTGGGGCCGTTGGCCTTATGGTCATACCGCGCGTTCTATCGCGCGGCAGCTCTCCGACTGCGCAGAAGAACCACTTCAAGGCGATCCTGAACGCAGCGCCGGACGTCCCGGCGATCATTTACAACAGCCCATATTATGGGTTCGCGACCCGGGCTGACCTGTTTTTTGCTCTGCGCGCAGAGCATCCAAACTTGATCGGCTTCAAGGAATTCGGGGGTAAGGACGACCTGCGCTATGCCGCTGAAAACATCACCAGCCAGGATGATCAGGTGACGTTAATGGTCGGAGTCGACACCGAAGTGTACCACGGATTTGTAAATTGTGGTGCTACCGGGTCGATCACCGGCATCGGAACGGCCCTGCCACGCGAAGCCTTGCTTTTGGCGGCGCTGTCCAAGAAAGCGGCGCAAGGGGATGCCGAGGCGCGGGTGCGCGCGCAGGAATTGACCGAGGCGATTCACGTCCTGTCCAGCTTTGACGAAGGGCCTGATCTGGTGCTTTATTACAAGCACTTACTGGTGCTGAACGGCGAACAGGAGTACCGTTTGCATTTTAACGAAACGGATGAGTTGACGGACGCGCAGCGGAATTACTGCGAGCAGCAATATGCTCTTTTTCAGGCGTGGTTTGCCAACTGGTCAAAGCAGGGCGGAGTGATCGCTGAATGCACGTGATCGACAGCCACACCGGAGGAGAGCCAACACGGGTTATCCTAGAAGGTGCGCCTGATCTGGGCACGGGCGCCTTGTCAGAGCGCGCCCGAAGGTTGGCAGAAGATCACGAGGGGTTTTATCGGTCGGTTATGCTTGAACCACGCGGCCAACCGGCCATGGTCGGGGCGCTATTGGTCGAGCCAGTGGATCAGACCTGTGTTGCCGGTGTGATTTTCTTTGATGTCGATGCTGTTCTTGGCATGTGCGGACATGGAACAATTGGCCTTACCGTGACCCTTGGGCATCTGGGGCGCATAGGTATTGGATCTCATCGGATCGAAACGCCTGCCGGTATCGTCACGGTCGAACTGCACGATGCGCATACGGTCACCGTTACGAATATCGAAAGTCGGCGGGTCCACGGCGATATCTCCATCGAAGTGCCCGAATATGGAACCGTAACCGGCGATGTCGCCTATGGCGGCAATTGGTTTTTCATTGTTGACCCAAGCCCGATTCCGGTCGAGCCCGGCAACATCCGCAGGCTGACAGATCTTACGATCGCGATCCGTGACGCCTCAGTTTCACAAAGTATCGGAGGGGAGCAGGGCGAGCCCATAGATCACGTGATCTTTCAAGACGCCTCACCCGATAAAAGAGTTCACAGTCGCAATTTTGTTCTTTGCCCTGACAATAATTATGATCGTTCGCCCTGCGGAACTGGCAGCTCAGCGCGGCTGGCGTGTCTTGCCGCAGATGGCGTTCTGGCTCCGGGAGAGGAAATCGTTCAGCAGAGTGTGATTGGAAGTAAGTATCGGCTGTCTTACCAACCCGGCCTGAATGGTGGTGTGATCCCTTCGATTACTGGGCAGGCTTTCATCATGGCCGAAGCGACGTTGATCTTTGACAAGGCTGATCCATTCAAGACTGGGATCGCGTTGTGACCGAACAGGTCGTTGTCATCGGGGCTGGTGTCATCGGTATCACAACCGCGCTGGAATTGCAGCGCTGTGGGCATTCGGTGCTGGTGTTGGACAAGGGTGGTGTTGCGGCTGAAACCTCGGCCGGAAATGCTGGTGCTTTTGCGTTCCCCGAGGTCGAGCCGTTGGCGACACCCGGCATCATGCTAAAAGCTCCGAAATGGTTACTGGACCCTCTTGGTCCGTTGTCCATTCCCCCGGCCTATGCGCTCAAAATCGCACCCTGGATGTACCGGTTCTGGCGCGCGAGCCAACCGGGACAATACGCCAGATTGTTAGAGGCGCAGGCCAACCTGATGCGATTGTCGGCGGCGGCGTTGGAGCGGCTGCTCCCTTCCGTCAATGGCGAACCGTTGATGCAGCGCGACGGGCAGATGCAGCTTTATGAATCCGAAGCCGAATTCCGCGCCAGCCTGCAAGCATGGGAAGTTCGCCGCGCCCATGGCATCAAGTTCGAGCTTTTGGAAAGTCCGGCAGCGATCGCGGAAAAGCAGCCCGGTCTCAGTTCACGTTTCACGCATGCCGGGTTTACGCCGGATTGGCTGAACACAATTGACCCAAAGAAATGGGTCGAGCATCTGGCGCAAGTTTTTCGTGGCCGACAAGACAGGATCGAACAGCAGGACATTCGGGCGCTGACACCGTTGGAAAACGGTGTGCGTATCACTACGCAAGGGGGTACGATTGACACCGCAAAACTCGTGCTGGCAGCAGGTGCATGGTCGCATCACCTTGCACGGACGCTTGGGGATCACATACCGCTTGAGACCGAGCGGGGTTACAACACCACCTTGCCAGAAGGGGCCTTTGATCTTCGGATGCACTTGACCTTTTCTCGTCACGGTTTTGTGGCCAGCCGGATCAACGGCGGCGTCCGCGTGGGCGGGGCGGTCGAGTTGGCGGGACTGAGCTTGCCACCAAATTTCAAACGGGCGGAAATATTGCTGGAGAAGGCGACGCAGTTTCTTCCCGGTTTGAACACCGAGGGTGGCACTCAGTGGATGGGGTTTCGTCCGTCTTTGCCCGATAGCATGCCAGTGATTGGGCGGTCTCCAAACGCGGCTGACGTTATTTATGCCTTTGGCCACGGGCATCTAGGACTGACGCAATCGGCGGGCACCGCTGAACTTGTCGCGGCACTCATTGATGACCGGGACGTGCCGATTTCGTTGGCTCCGTACTCACCGGCACGGTTCTGAGGAAGAGACATGCGAAGTGTAAAAACGATCCACGTCATATCCGCCCATGCAGAAGGTGAGGTCGGCGACGTTATCGTCGGTGGGATTCAGCCGCCTCCTGGCGATACGCTGTGGGATCAGCGGTCGTTCATCGCGCAAGATCAGACATTGCGGAACTTTGTTCTCAACGAACCGCGGGGCGGTGTCTTTCGCCATGTGAACCTGCTTGTGCCGCCCAAGCACCCGGATGCCGACGCCGCCTTTATCATTATGGAGCCCGAAGACACGCCGCCCATGTCAGGGTCGAACTCAATCTGTGTGGCCACGGTGCTACTGGATAGCGGGATTATTCCGATGGAGGAACCCGTCACTCATCTGGTTCTCGAAGCCCCCGGAGGATTGGTGCAGGTTCGCGCCGATTGCAGGAACGGCAAAGCCGAGCGGATTTTCGTGCGCAACCTTCCCAGCTATGCCGACAAGATTGCAGCGCCTCTTGAGGTGGCAGGAGTCGGTACTTTGACGGTGGATACCGCATTTGGGGGGGACAGTTTCGTTGTGGTTGATGCGGCTGCGCTTGGGATAGATATCCAGGAAGATGCCGCCCGCGACATTGCGCGTTTGGGTGTGGCAATAACGAATGCGGCGAACGATCAGATTGGTTTCAGCCATCCCACGAACAAAGACTGGAACCACATCTCATTTTGCGCATTCTGCGGCTCGCTTGAAACCAACGAAACCGGGTTGCGCAGTAAATCGGCTGTGGCCATTCAACCGGGAAAGGTAGACCGCTCTCCAACCGGAACCGCGGTGTCGGCGCGGATGGCATTGATGATGGCAAAAGGGCAAATGGTCGTAGGACAGACATTCGAGGCGATCTCAATTATCGGGTCACGGTTTTCGGGCAAGATTGTCGATGAAACACGGGTTGGTGACCGGGCTGCAATCATTCCTGAAATCGGCGGTCGCGGTTGGATAACCGGTGTTCATCAACACATGCTGGACCCTGACGATCCATGGCCTGGTGGGTACAGGCTTAGCGATACCTGGGGTGTCTGACATGCGTCTGCTGCACGATTTTCGGCGAAACGTGTCAAAATGCGCAGCTTGTTGCGATTGATCCCAAGCCATTCGTGATTTAAGGGAGGCCCTGTCAAATCAGAGTCACCGTTGGGGCGGTAGGATAAACGCGCCCCACCCACGCCACGCGAACGTGGCAAACTCTTGGATCGCACGCCCCGAAAGGCTTAAAAAAGGTAAAAGAATATGGCAGATAAATCGAACTTCGACATATTGTATACCATTGTAGACGAAGCGCCCGAGCTGGCCAGCGCCTCGTTCCTGCCCATCATTCGCAAGTTCGCCTCGGCCGCGGGCGTCAGCGTTGGCACCAAGGATATTTCATTGGCTGGCCGCATCCTTGCGACTTTCCCGGAAAACCTGACCGACGAACAGCGTATTACCGATGATCTGGCCGCTCTGGGTGAATTGGTGAAGACGCCGGAAGCCAACGTGATCAAGCTGCCGAATATCTCAGCCTCGGTCCCGCAGTTGGTTGCGGCCGTCGAAGAACTGCAGGCGCAGGGTTATGATATTCCGAACTACCCTGAGGAACCCTCGACCGACGAAGAAAAAGCGATCCGCGCCCGCTATGATGCGATCAAAGGCTCGGCCGTGAACCCGGTTCTGCGCGAAGGCAACAGCGACCGCCGCGCCGCACGTGCTGTGAAGAACTATGCTCAGAAGAACCCGCATTCGATGGGTGAGTGGGCCTCGGACAGCAAAACAAAAGTCTCGTCCATGTCGGGCAATGACTTCTATGCCAACGAGAAGTCGGCCACCATCACCGCGGCTCAGGCCGGGGATGCCAAGATCGAATTCGTCGGCAAAGACGGCAGCGTTACCGTTCTCAAAGACGGATGGCCGCTGGCCGAGGGAACCGTGGCCGATGCGACGTTCATGTCGGTCAAGGCACTGTCTTCCTTCCTGGCGGATGCCATTGAAGACACCAAGAACGACGGCACCATGTTCTCTCTGCACATGAAAGCCACGATGATGAAGGTTAGCGACCCGATCATCTTTGGCTATGCCGTCAAGGCGTGGCTGGCCCCCGTGTTCGAGAAATTCGGCGCTGAACTGGACGCGCTGGGTGTGAACCCGAACTCTGGTCTGGGCGACCTGCTGGACCGCGTGAAGGGCAACGCCGAAATCATGGCTGCAATCGACGCCATCAAGGCGGACCGTCCGTCCATGTACATGGTCGACAGCGACAAGGGCATCACCAACCTGCACGTTCCGTCGGACGTGATCATCGACGCCTCGATGCCCGCCGTGATCCGCGCAGGCGGCAAGGGCTGGGATGAGGCCGGGGCCAAGGGCGACACAAACTGCGTGATCCCCGATCGCTGCTATGCGCCGGTCTATGACGAGACGATCAACTTCTTCAAAGCCAACGGTGCATTGAACCCAGCGACTGCTGGTGCTGTGGCGAATGTGGGCCTGATGGCGCAGAAGGCCGAGGAATACGGCAGCCACCCGACCACGTTCGAAGCACCTGCCGATGGCACGATCCGCATCGTTTTGGCCAATGGCGAGACGCTGCACAGCCATGATGTTGAAAAGGGTGACATCTGGCGGTCCTGCACCGTCAAGAAAGCTCCGATCGACAACTGGATTCAACTGGCGATGGACCGTCAGCGCCTGACGGGTTCCGAAGCGATCTTCTGGCTGGACGAAAACCGCGCCCATGACGCCGAACTGATCAAATACGTCAAACCGGCGCTTGAAGCCGCAGGTGTAGCCGACAAGTTCCTGATCATGGCACCGCGCGAAGCCACCCGCCAGTCGCTAGAAACGATCACAGCGGGCAATGACTCGATTGCGATCACCGGCAACGTGCTGCGGGACTATCTGACTGACCTGTTCCCTATCCTTGAGCTGGGCACCTCGGCCAAGATGCTGTCCATCGTCAAGCTCATGAATGGTGGCGGTCTGTTTGAAACAGGTGCGGGCGGCTCGGCCCCGAAGCATGTGCAGCAACTGGTCGAGGAAAGCCACCTGCGCTGGGACTCGATGGGTGAATTCTGCGCATTGGGTGAATCGCTGAATTTCCTGGCCGACAGCAAAGGCAACGCCAAAGCAGGCGTTCTGGGCGCCGCAGCCGAAGCCGCAACGCAGGGTATTCTGGACAACAACCGTTCACCCAGCCGCAAGGTTGGTCAGCCGGACAACCGCGACAGCCACTATTGGTTTGCCCGCTATTGGGCCGAAGCCTTGGCGGCGCAATCTGATGATGCAGAGCTCGCGGCCGAGTTCGCGCCTTTGGCCAAAGCTCTGGCGGATGGAGAAGAGAATATCCTGTCCGAACTGGCGTCTGCTCAGGGCGGGGCCGCGGATCTGGGCGGTTACTATCACACCGATCCCGCCAAAGCAGCCAAGGTCATGCGCCCAAGCGCGACACTGAACGCTTTGATCGACTGATATCTGAAATCCCTCATTCAAGTGCGTGAGGGGAAAACAACAAAAAAGGGACCGGCCTTGAAAGTCGGTCCCTTTTTTTGTGGCCGGGGCGGGCATAGCCTCTCCGGCAAGCGAATGGGTTTGTGAAACGGGGCTGACGACAAGCCAGCCCCGTTACAGTTTCTTAATTCGATGCTGCGTTCAGCTTTTCATTCTGTTCCCGCAGCGTATCCGAGATGATCGCGTACCACTCGCCGCTTTCGCGCATTTCGTTCAAACCCTTGTTCATCATCGCGATGTATTCACGAGCAAAGGGATTGGTGCGATGCGCAAGGAAGCTCATCGACGACAGCGTGGACACGTAAGGGTTCTCGACAATATCTGCCGACGTCAGGCCCATGTCCTTCATGGTTGCTGCGAACAATTCAACTTCGAACGCGGCAACATCGGCAGTCCCGGTCAGGACCGCATCCAGACATTCACGTGCAGTGTTAGGCTGAACGACAGTCGTATTGGTCCGGTTCAGGCCGATTTCTTCAAGTACGACCATGCTCCATCCGGCCATACGGCAAACTGTGGCACCTTCCAGATCGCTGAAGGTCGTTGCGTTTGTGTATTCGTTTTCCGGCAGAGTGTAGAAACCGCCAACAACATCATACACCGGAACCGAGGCGACAAACTGTGTGCATCGCGCTTCAGTTTCAGCGGACCACTCATACGTGCGGTTGGTGCAGTCAGGGATGGTCCAGGCGATTGAAATGTCAAAAGCACCAAGCGGCAGGAGGGTGTCCAGATGCGAACCCCAGTCGTCCACAAAGCTCACCGAATAGTCACGGCTGTTGCCAGCGCGTTGCAGGCTGGTTGTCGCCAGGCGTGTCATAATTCCACCCCCGCTCAGGCCTTCGCTGGTGAAGGGTTCCCAGCCATTGCCCGCGACCAGTTTGATCGGCGGTGCGTAAACATTCGAACGCTTGATGCTTGCCGCACGTTGTTCTTCGGCTGCGATAATTTCCTGCGCACTCTGACCGTTGGGCAGGCTGCCGTCTTCACAAGGCAGCGCCAGAACCAAACCCGGCTCAAGCGCGTTCGGATTCGTGATCGCGTTACGGTTCGCGTTAAAGATCGGCTGATAGTTCGACGTGCCGTAGGCAGCGATGGCGATTGTTGCCATCGTGTCGCCATCCTCGACGGTGTAATTTGTACAGGCTTCCTGCGCGGCGGCGGCCCCGGCGCTCAGGGCGGTGACGGCCGTTGCCGACAGCGCGACTTTCTTCAGGTTGAAACTAATCATGTCCACTTCCTCCAGACTAATGTGTTGTCAGGCCGATTGGGGCCTTAGCCATTTTCCATTTGATGACGCAGAGCGGTTGAGACGATGTCACGCCACTCTCCTGATTGCTGCATGATCGCCAGACCCTGGTTGAGCGTCTCAAGGATCGCTTCCCCATCCGGATTATCTTTGTGGGTCATAACGTTAAGCGACTTGATCGCCGCCAGGTTGGGGTTTTCGATAATGCGGTGTTCGTACCCCAGACGGCCAATCGCTTCGACGGCCAGATGAGCTTCGATCGCCACGATGTCGGTAGTGCCGTCCATCAAGGCGTGAAAGCAGTCGTCCGGGGATACCGGGCGCATCAGGGAAATCGCTGGCTCATAAAGACCGACTGAGTCCATGTGCGACAGTGACCAGCCTTCAGGGCGGCAAATCGTGGTTCCAGCGAAGTCGGCATAAGTCAGAGTTTGCTCATAACCCGACCCCTCACGTGCGAAGAATGTATCGACGACCTCGTAGAAAGGGTTCGAGAAATTGTAGGTTTCGCAGCGGTTGCGGTCTTTTTCCGACAAGGCAGCGGGTTCTTCGCAAACGGGGCGCGACCAAGGGAAGGTTGCGTCAAAGGCCAGTGTCGGCATCAGCAGGTCCAGATGCGAAGACCAGTCATTCACGAACTGAATTTTATAGGCCTGCTCGGGCGCTGCGCGCAGCATCGCCGTTTCGACCAGGTTTGTATAAAGGCCGCGATGAGGCAGGGCCTCGTCCGTGAAAGGGGCATAGTTGCCACCGGTGATCAGCAACAATTGACGGTCACGAATTTCCGGCTGTTCGGCAGCATCCGCGTTACGGATCAAAGCAGCTGCTTCGCTGCGCGCGGCTTCGATTTCCTTTTTCGCTTCGGCGATGGCTTTGGCTGCGCGGTCCTCGGCGGCTTTGACCAATTCAGAAGCCATCTCTGCGGCCATTGCTTCGGCCTCAGTCTGAGGTTTGGCTGGTGCGCGGCCAATGTCTTCGAGACAAGGCAGGGTCAGCACATCGCCCACACGAATGATGTTCGGATTGTTTCCGATCACATCGCGGTTGGCGTCAAAAATTATGCGAAAGTCCTCGATGGAATAGACCTCGATGGTCAGCTCGCGAAGACTGTCGCCGCGTTGAATTTCATAGGTGGAGCACGCCTCTTGCGCCGAGGCAGCACCAGCGGCGGCAGCAAGTGCCAGGCTGGATATGATAAGATTAGGTCTCATTTTTCCTGTCGCTTTGCCTTCATTCGTTTTTTGTGAGTTTCACGACGCCGATCGATACATTGTCCTGATCAGGGTCGTTCTTGGCCTTAACCGCCTGTAACAAGGCGTCGGCAATGTCCTGCGCCAGCGCATTAGAGTTGGCCTGAAGAACTGCCAGAATTTCCGCATCTGTGATGTATTGAAGACCGTCGCTGCCTGCGATCAGAACGTCAGTGCCTTCTAAGGCCACGGGGTCTTCAGGGCAGTCTACCTTTGGGATGGCCCGGCCCATGATCACCGATGTCAGTTGATTGCGGTCGGGATGGGTTCGGGCCTCATCCTCGGTCAGTGTGCCCTCAGTGACCTGAGCATCAATGAGTGGCGCCATGGAATGATCTTCGTTGATCTGGCTCAGGGTCCCATCCCGGTACAGGTAAAGAGGGCTGTCACCGATCGAGATCCAGAATACCCGTCGACCCAGGATCAAAACGCCCAAAAGCGTCGAGCCCATCTGGAGACCCTGGCCTTGTTCCTCGCAGTGATTGGAGACCGCGGCGTTGGCGAGCATTGCCGCAAGCGGCAAAGCGTCTATCAGATTGGATTCTGACGGGGATTTTGTTTCAAGTTCGGGGTCCAGTGCTTCGCGCCAGGCATTGATTACGAACTCTGCCGCGACTTCTCCGGCATCGTGCCCGCCCATACCGTCTGCAACGACAATGTAGGCAGCATCCGACGCGTCGAACATACGCGATGCGACAGCGTCTTCCTGATTCTCGCGCTGACCCTGATCCAGGATCAGCGCAACGTCATATGCCGGGTTCGCCAGCATAAATCAGGCATCCCGCCAATCAAAGCCGTCGTCGCAGAAGGCGGCAAAACGGACCGTGGTTTCGCTGATGCGAATAAGATCTCCGCTGTTCAGGGCGACGGTGCTGAGAACCGGTTTACCGTTCAGGCGGACAAGGTTGGCCTTGCCGCCATGTCCCAGATAGCATTTGCGATCTTCTGGGTCGTAGGCGATTACAGCGTGATTGCTGCGAGAGATGCCGGTGTCACCAAAATCAAGCTGGATGGCCTGATCATCGTTTCGACCGATCTGCATCAGACCTTCGGACAATGTGACGCTTGTTCCGCGGCCCGGACCGCTTGTCACCACAAGCCATCCAACGGGAAATGTCTGCTCAGCAGCTTCGGTTTTGGCGACCGGTTCTGCGGTTTCAATCAGGTCCTGAACATGCGTATCGGCACGTTCGAACCCAAGGAAAGTTGTCTTGACGCGGCCGCGACGATCCGAGGCAGGCTCGGGCGCAGGCGTGGGAGCGACGGTTTTGATTTCGTCCACCTTAGGTTCTTCAATTGCTGCCTCGGGCTCTTCCACAACGACTTCGACAACCGTGTCTTCCGGAGTTGCATCGACGACGACGATTTCTTCCGCGACCACGGTTTCCTCGGTCGCGACATGCAGTGTCACAACCTGCTCTGGTTCGGGTTCTTCCGATACCATCTCGTTTTCAGGCGTTTCCTGAATCTCGGCGATGACCTCGGTCATCACGATTTCATCCATGTCCTCGACCGTATCGTCGGCGGCGTCGGCGTCTGCCTCTTCCGTAAACTCTGGCATCTCGTCTTCGGGCAGCAACTCGTCACTGTCTTCGTAGGTTTCAGACGACGACATGTTGCCCCCGGCCAGCGCCTCGCGCAGAGCGTTGAAATCTGCAATCGGCTCGGGCTTTTCCGCCTCGGGGGCGGTGGCTTCCTCGGTTTCTGCTTCTTTAGGTTTGCCGGCACCTTCGAGAAGCCGGCTGAGAGGGCTTTTGTATTTGAACATGGTGACGACACCTTTTGTTACTGGGCACAGGCTTTCTGACCTGTGGGGCTGCTACTCACCTCTGCGCAGGATCGCGCAGCGGTACTGATGATTGAAAACTCTTGTCACTCATACTTTCCGCGGCGGGCCGGTCCCCGTCGGGGTAGCGCTGACTTTTGCGCGACCCTCAGCAAACACACACTGGCGGACTACAATTGAACCGGTCTGATCACTCCTGCACCAATTGCATGACAACTTCTGCCTCGGCGCCGTTTCTTAACACCGTCAAACGGGCCTGAGATTTGTCTTCAGAAACAAGGCTGCTCAGGATGGTATCCAAGCTTTCCGGTCCATCGATTGCAGTTCCGGTTTGCGCCTCAGAGACCAAAACGTCGCCTTCCCGCAAACCGCCTGCCGCATCGGCCGGAACGGTTTCGGTGACTGTCGTCCACGAAGCGCCGTCCGAATTGCGGATTTCGAACCCGTATCCGTTTTCAAGGCCAACCATGCGAATTGCAGGCAAAGCCAGTAGTCCGTTCTGGGCGCGTGTCTTCCCTAGCGCCCGATAACGTGCGGTGATACGGATAAAGCCGTCAGGATCGACGTTCAGGTCGTTCAGAACTTGCGCAGCAAAGGTGGCGTCAGCCTTAACCGGTTTGCCGTTCAAGGTGTAAATGGCCGCGCCACGCTGAACCCATTCACCGATTATCGACATGTCGCGGGTTGCATCTACGCCCGTGACTGCGATCACGTTGCCCGTTGAAGCCCGGCGCTTGGAGGTCTGAAACGGAATTTCAACGTCCCAGTGGGAAAACGCCACCTGAGTTTCCGCAGGTGTGCCGGTTTCCACCGGGGCGGGGGCTTCTTCGGTTGGGGTTCCGGCTGCCGGGGCGTCTGCCTCTTGTGTGGCAGCCGGTTGAACCAGGGTCTGCTCAATAGGTTCTGGCTCGGGTTCTACCTGCTTGGGTGCTTGTTCTGTCGCGACCTCAGGTGCGTCCTGAGTGTCTTCTGACAACACTTCAACTATGGGCTCGGGATTTTCTATGCTGGGGGCCAGCGATACTTCTGTATCTTGTGCCGGCGCATTGTCCGTGTCGGACATCAGGAAAAACCCACCGGCGGCCAACGCTGCAGCGACGACCGCGACGCCTGCAATCAGTTTGCCGCTGCCGCCCGATCCGCTTTTAACGACAGTGTCCACTGCCACCGGTGGTTCTTCTTTTGGCGTGAACTGGGCTAGTTCATCTTCTTTCTTGTCCTCGTTGCCCAGAACAATGTCCGAATTTCCGGCCAACAATGCCGTTACAACGGCCTCAGCGTTTTCGCTTTCGGCCTTGATGCGGGCTTTTTCTTCGGCCTCATCCTTGCGGTCCATTGCGACGATCACCGAAACGGGCCGGTAATCGAACGAGTCAAACATCACGCCCGGACCACGGAACATACGCAGCCAATCCAGCGCGCTTTGCATACGATCCGTTGCGTGGACTTCCATCGCCTTGTCGATCGCTTCCAGGAAACCCTCCGGATACCCGTTAAATCGACCGCTCAAAGGCTCGTACGGGTCTTCCTGGCTGTTGTTGAAGGCGTTCAGACGCGTTTGGCCGTCAATCGGGCGTTCACCGCTGATTGCGTGATACAGCGTCGCTGCCAGAACATACAGATCACTGCTGGGCCCTTGCTCGGCCCCGCGGACGTAGAATTCGTGTGGCGAATAGCCATCCTTGATCACACGCAGCGTCAGAAGGGCGGCGGATTGGTTGGCGGCCTGTTCCCGTGCCGCGCCAAAGTCGATCAACTCGGGCTCACCATTCTCGTCGATCAGAATGTTGTCGGGTGAGATATCCCGGTGCAACATGCCGCTTTGGTGAATGAAGGACACCGCAGACAGCATTTTCTCGGTCACCTGAACGATAAAATCAGGGCCTGCGTCGTTGTCTGGGTTTTCGACATAATCCAGAAGATCGGATCCCTGGATGAAATCCATGGCGATGTAGGCGGTATTGTTGTCCTCGAACACCTGATGAACGTCGACGATGTTGGGGTGGACAAGGCGCGCGTGATTTCGGGCTTCCTGAATGAACAGATCAATGATCGAGCGTAGATCGCTTTCAAATCCAGGTTCGACAGGCTCTACAAGATCGCCGTTTCGGCGGCACAACGCCCCCGGATAGCATTCCTTGATGACGACTTCCCGCTCAAGGCTGTTGCGTGCCAGATAGGTGATACCGAAGCCGCCATTGCTGAGAAAGCGCAGGATCTCATACTGCCCACGCAAAAGCTTGGCGCCCGGTTGAAGTCCCTCAATTTTCGGTTCGTCGTGCGTCGCATCGACAGCCTGGTTGTGGCTCATTTCTTCCCGCCCGTTCTAATCATTTTGCGGTTCATTTAACGGGGCAAACAGCCCAACAACTCACAACCAAACACAACCGCAGGACACTTGAGACTGTTAGACGTTTCAAATTTGACTTTATTGGGGCCGCCTCATGGCTTCACTGAGAACGGGAATTGCGGAGAAACTAAATATAGTAGGATACTTGTGCAAAAAACCTAAATATTGATATCTGGGGCGCAATAAATGCGGACTGAATCGCGATTTTGCAATGATTGGTGGCTGATTCCGAAACAATAGCGCCCCGATTCTGTGGTCTTCGAATCGCTGCCTTTCTGGTCAATTATAGCGCGAAACAGTCAGGTGCCGGTCTTGGACTGCACAGAGTCTGCTCGGCTGCCGGCCCATGCAAGGTTGTCGCTGAGCTGAGCCAGAATGCTGATCGCATCCCTGAGCGGGGCGTCACCGGATTCAAACTGGAGCAACAGCAACAGATCAGTGGCCTTTTCAAACTCGCCCGGAATCCAATCGGCCTCAGAGCTGATTTCCCCACCTTGCTCAAGACGCTCGGCAAAGTCTTCGACAATTTCCTGACAACTATGCAGGAAGGCAGATGGTTCGATGTCCGAGCTTTCCCTCAGTTCTTCGTAGATGCTTGCAATCGCGGCTAACCAGTCTTCGAGGATCGGGTTTTCCAGCGCCGGCATTGCGGCTTCCAGCGTCATTTGAATTGGCGAAATTTCGGGTAGGCTCGGTTCTGCCTCGGGCGGTTCAAGCGAGTCTAGATAGGGCATCAGATCCTGCTCAAGATCACTGCGCGCGGCTTCGATGTCCGACAGGCGCCGGTTCGAGGCGATTTCCAGTATATGCTCCGCCAGGTTTTGGCCCCCGCAGGTCTCCCACAGGGCAAAATCAGGTTCAGGTTCCTGCGACATGGCACGAACAGCAACAGGGGTTCCAATCGGAACCACAGACCGGAACATGTCGCCCTTTTCCTTGTTCAGGCGCGCCAGTATCCGATCCATTGCGTCTTTGACGGGTGGAAGATCGGCATGAGTAACTGCCAAGAGGCTATTGGCCCGTAGTTCCTGCGGGATCTGTGACCAAAGATGACGCTCGGTTTCCCGCCACGCGCTGGTGCCGTTGGTGCACCAGATTGCACAGTCGACGAATTTCAACAGATCAAGCGTTGGTTTGTAGGATTCGTCCAATGCGCCTGCGCCGGGAAGGTCAAACAGAGAAATCTCTTGCAGGGCGGGGGTGTTCAAGCCGACGGAAATAAAATCAGGATTGTCTGCCGCTGCCTTTTCCAACGCGATGCCCGAGTAAACTTTGGGCTCTTTGCCCCACCACCCGACGGTGGTTTCTGGTGCCTCGGCATAGGCCACGATCACCAGCGGCAGTTTCAGATGCTGCGGCCCGGTCGGCAAAATATCCGCCCCGGCCAACATATTCGCGAGGCTGGACTTACCAGCCCCGAATTCCCCTGCAAAACCGATATTCACCGCGTTTGAAAGCCGCTCGGCGTGGGCCAGCGCCCGTTCGCGCAGGTCGTTCAGCACCGGGTCCGACGGCAGTTTTTCAGTGACGGTCAGAAAGTGCTCGAGTTTGCGCACTTCCTGCTCGGTTCGGGGAAATTCGATCATTCCGCAGCCTCGGGTAGTATCTTGTTAGAGGAGTCGGGGCCAAAGACGGCTTCCAGTTCATCCGCAACACGTTGGGCGCTGTCAAACGCGTGCTGAGCCTCGGTTCTGGCGTTTGTCTCACCAGTACCAGAGCGGTGTTCAAGGTGACCCGCCAACAACGCCAGATAGTGATCCAGAACGGTATTCAGCCGTTCCATCAGGTCTGCGCGCGCGGTGTCCACCAGATCGTCGCCAATCATCTCGAATTCCTGAACGATCATCTGTTCAGCCCGCGAAACGACACTTTTTCTGGAAATCAGACGCGATAACCAAGTGACGCGTAATTCCACCGTGATGCCCCGTGTTAGGGCCGTGGTGTCCGGACGGAACCACCTGACCGCGCTGGTATTCATTCGATTGTCCGTCGTGTCCTGCCAGCCAGGAAGCGAGCGCAGGGCCGCATTGCTTTGCATGTCGACAGCGTACAATTCGCTAAGCATTCTTTGCCGCACAACCTGAGTTGCCCCTTGCACCAGTTCGCGCATGCGATCGCGCAGCGGTCCAAAGTTCAGTTCCGTTTCACCGCCCTTGGCCAGCAACGGAGACGCCCCACCGGGCCCTCTGACAACGCCCGAGACAGCCTCGGCCACGGTGTCGTCCATGACGCCACGCAGATTTGCCAGCACTTCGTCCATATCATTGACGATTCCAGCGGTCTTATTGCTGACCAATTCCCGAAGGTTTGCCAAAGTCTTATCGTTTTCAGACCCTGTGTTCGGGCTGTTTGCGGTTTCATCGTCAATGGCACGCAGATGTGCCTTGGATCGCTCAACTTCACCTTGGGCAAAGCTGTTGAGGTGCTGCCATGCCATGCGAAGATGTTCGTTCCGGGGCCCATCATTCAGGGCACTGGTCACATGCCGACGCAAGTCAGGAAGGCCAGACGCAATCATCGCCGCAAAGCGCAGCACGCCCTCGCGACTGATTGGACCGGGGCCTTGTTTGATCTCTTCCACACCGTCCAGATATTGTTTCATCTGTTCGGGATGGGCCCGCAACCAGGCTAGGACATCGTCGTGGTTAATACCGGTTTCATCGCCGGTCAGTGCATAATGCGCCCATTGCGCGCTGCCCATCAGAACATCAATGTCAGAGTTGCCCAGTGCTTTGTCCAACCCGTCCATCACATCGGAACGTACTTTGGTGGCGTCATCTGCGCCCCCACCAAGTTCATCGACGCGGTTGATGAAGACAACAATCTGTCCCAGTTCAAGCGCCTGCATCAGCCGGAACAGTTTCAGGTCTGCTCGTGACAGTGCCTGATGCGCAGACAGAACCACAACAAAGAAATCGGATTCTTTAAGATACTGACGCGAAATTTCTTCGCGGATCAGAAGGGGATCGTTAACGCCCGGCGTGTCCGTGACCGTCACCGGAAACGGGAAATGACCGATGTCGAAAAACACCTCGGCCTTGCGCGTGATGTCACTGTACAGCCCACGATCCGAACCGGGATCATACACGCCATCCTCGGACGGATCGTCGCCCGCGCAGACATAACGCGCCAAGTCTTCGGATGTGAGTTTTTCCAGATCGTGATGCTGGCCCAGCAGATGTTTGTAGCTTTCGCCCAAGCGCAGCTTGGCGCGGTTTTTCATCGCGTCGACCTGCTCTTCGATCATCTCGCGCTTATAGCTGTCCTCGTCATCGGGGAACATGTTGCGCAGCTCTTCGCCCTCCGCGATGAGGGCCTGCCACTGGCGATTGTCAAAGAAATGGAATTCTGCTCCGTCGGTTCGCCCGGACGGATGACCGAAGTGCATATCGGTAATGACAGTAGTCCATGGGTTTACGTCCGAGGGTAAATACCCGGCCTGCGCGGTAAATCCATTGATCAGCCGGGATTTACCCGCCTTGATTTGCCCGACAAACGCGATAGACGGCTTCAGGTTCGAAAGATCGCTGACGATCCGCGAGATGAACTGCTGGGTCTCTTCATTGCTGACCTCGTTCATCTCTTCGGCGATGCGTATCAACTCACGTCGTTGATTTTCACTCATAACACTTACCCTGGCTAATCCTAATCAAGGATTGAATTCGTTGAAAATTTGAATGTTAGGGGCCGGTTCATGCGTCGGCCTCGGTGAGAGTTTTCCAAAGACTGACAACTGCGCCCAATTTTCGCGCCTCGTGCACGGCTGCCGAGATCTGGCTGCCATCATGCAGGACCGCCAGTGCGGTTCCCTTCCCGCCCGAGGGTCTCAGGACGATCAATTGGGGATGATCCAGTTCCGCCGACGTATCCTTGTCCCAACCGGCCAGATCAGTGGCGAATTGTTTAAGCAGGTCACTGTCGGCATACATGGGCTGTTCGGGGGCACAGGCTCCGTCCGCTTGTATGGCTTCACCATCAGACTTGTTTATCTGAACACGTCCCTGCGCGAAACGCTCGGTACCGGCATAGAATTGGCTGGCCAACCCGTATGAGGTGTCGGTTAAATCGTCTTCTTCATGATCCGGCACGATCGAGACGACGGGCTCCGCAGGAAGCTCGATCGAATGGCATGCGTCCGAGATTTCGCGGAAGGTGATCCCGACATCATCAGCCTCCAACGCGATATCGGGTTGCAGAGAGATCAGCTCCATTGGCCCCGGTGCGGCGGCGATATCGGATACAAGTTGGGCAAGCTTTTCCGCAAGATTTTCGCGTGCTTCCGTTTCAAAGTCAGGAACAAGGCCCGAACGCACACGAAACACATCCGTGACCCGAGAGCTGTTGACTTCGATAGCAAGGCATTCGCCATTTGCGGCGGTGAATTCCAAACGACGGGGCAGAACCGTGCCACGAATTGTGCGCAGGACCTGCTCACGACGGGCGGTCGCAGTCTCTGCCGTAAGCGTTACGGCAGGATTCAGGCGCGCGACCGAAGTGCGTCCAATATCTTCGAGCAGATCGAGTATCGCTGTATCCATAGTATCGAGACCTCTTTATCCGCGCTTAAACTGCAGCCGCAACCGGCCCAAGGCTGAGATGCGATTTGGTCAGCGCCAACCCAACATTGGCGCTGTTGCGGCAGGTGTAACAGACCACGTGGTCCGGGTAGGCTTGGGTCCGCAGGAAGATATTCAGACGATCTTTTGAAAACACGGCGATCTCGCCAAATCCCGACTGCCCGGCTTCCTCGGTTCCGTTTGCGCGCAACAGCTCTTCAAAGCCGCGCACACCGCGGCCCTGAAACAGGTTGGCCACCGCTATGGCCAAGCTGTCCAGCGCGGTTGCGTCTTCCGGGCTGGCGAAACTTGTTCCCAGCAACATCCCGGTCTCCATGTCGACATACCCGGCTGCAATACAGTCGGGTATGGTATGAATTGCGGTATTTAAAGCTGCTTCGATAGACATCTTGTGCCCTGTTTTTCTGCCCTATTTTTTCTACAACACATGCCACTCTGCACCGTTATTGTCATTTGGCTTCGGGATGGAGGACACCGAATCTTTGGACTTGCGGGCGCTGTGTTCTGCCGCAATCTGGTCGAACTCCTGCAGGAAGGACCGGAACATTGATTTCAGGCCTTCCGCATCGTCTGGCAGGTCTTCATCTTCCGTAACCTCGCGCCACATGGCAGCAGCACTTAGGGGTGATCCCGCCGGGACACTTAGTAGATCTTCCAGCCTTTCGTTCTGAGCGGGTGCATCAGTTGCACTACCACTGGTCAGCGGAACAACCTGCATGTCTATCAAACCGTTGCTTTCAGGCTCTGGCTCGAATTCATCTTCCCCGTCGGTCGTCTGCTCTGCCATGAGGACTGTAATGGACGACACCGAGTCATCTGTACTCAGTTCGCCGCTTGCGTCCTCAGTGTCTTCCGCCTGCTCGGGGGTATCCGCCAATCTGTCTTCCAGAGACACCATGAACCCGTCGGGTTCAATCGCACTTTCTTCCGGTTGATCCATTTCAGGCTCTGAAGTCAGCTCAAGGCTGTCCTCTTCGAAAGACTCGGAAGGGATTTCAGACAGGTTCAGATTCTGGCTTGGCGTTTCCTTGAAAAAGGCGCGCAAGTCATCCTCTTGCTCTTGCGTTTCAGCGATGGGGGCCACCTCGGACGAGGTTTCCATTTCAGCCCGCAGGCGATCCGCTTCATCCGAGTTAATTCTGGACGCTCGGGCGGTCTCTTCTGTTCTGGCTTCTACACGGGCCGGGCGCACAGGGAAGTTGGTGACGACTTCGTTGTCAGCTTCGCTGTCGGCGATAACCGGATCGACCAGTTTCAACGGCCTTGATTGTTCGGCATTTTCTGCTGCCTTTCTTGGCCGCAGCGGTTGCACAGGCTCCGCGATCGCGAGGCTGCTGTCGACCTGGTAACGCGCCAGCAATTCGGCGCGGTTGTCCATGATCTGTTCGGTGATCTCCAGGAAGCTGTCGACCATTTTCCCGCCGCCGCTGCGCGCCCAAAGATCGGCGTCACCGCTTTTGTCGCGTGCGGTAATGGCGTCGCGTGCTGAAAACAGGATTGAGCGGTTGAACAGGTGACCTGCTTCACGATTGACCCGACGCAGAACTTTCTGGCGGTCCTTCGAAGCCAGCACATCGGCCCGCGTTACCAATAGCAACGAGTTGTTTTGCAGCCGCTCGGGCAGGGAAACCCAAGTCGCACGTTCGGTTTCGCGCCAGGCTTGCGTCGCATGGGTGCACCAAAGAACCCCATTTGCTTGCCCGACGGCGCGGCGCCAGACGTCGTCCGAAATCTTCGGGTCGGAAATTCCGGGCGTGTCGATCAGGTCAACAGCTTCCAGAATATCGGATTCAAGGAAAATACGGATGAACTGGACGTCGTTGACGCCAACCGTTTCCAACTGATCCAGTCCGATAGCCTGACGGGTGCCGTCATGACGTTGCACATAGGCCGACTGCTTACCCCAGCTAAACCAAACCGGGGGCAACTGCGTCGCCGTCACCTGCGTCGGCAAAGCTTGCGAGCGCAGCAGAAAGTTCATCAAGGTCGATTTACCGGCGCTGAACTCTCCCATAAGCGCAAAAATGGGTTTGCGCCGTGACCAGTGCTCGATACGATTCCAGGCCTTGGTAGAAACGAAGCGGGTTTGTGAATCTTTTGCCATGGTGATACTCATGCTGCCTCGTTGCTTAGATCTTTGAGAATGTCGCCCAGAATGTCGTCGCGGGATTTTTGCGGCACCATTCCAGCCATCATCGCTGCGTTCCGGTTGGGGTCATTCTCGGCGGCTGCCGAAATGCTCAGCAATGTCTCTTTTTGCTCGCGCATAAAGTCAGACAGGCTGGCACGGACGTTTTCCAAAACCGCTGCAATCTGGTTTTCTTCGATATCCTTGGTTATCGAGTTCGCTTCGGATGCAATCAGACGGGTGTAATCTGCGGCATATGCCTCGAACCCTTTTCGGCGTTGCCACCACCGTCGCCACCATGTGCTTTGAAGGTCCAGAGCAATGGTGCGCCCGATACCCAATGGCGGTGGCACCCGGGGCACGATCGGGGCTTCGATCGTGAATTCGCCCAAATGGTTGCCCAACAACTTTTGATACAGCGCCTCAATGTCTGAAGCCGCTGATGCATACAGCGCCCCGGCGTCCTTGCGCATGGAGCGCGCAAAGCTGAAATACGCCGCTTTTTGCAGGGTTCTCAAACCAGCAGGATCGTATTGCCACGTCCCTTCCTCACCGTTTTGTTCAAGATGCGCAATCAGCGAGTCCGTCGCGCGTTTGACAAAATTTGTCTCGGCAGATTTCAGCCTTTCCAAAACCTTATCGCGCAGGGACGAGGTCAGATCAGCCGCTTTCTTTTCGTATTGTTCAGTGACCTTTTCGATGGCCTCTTCGGTCGAAACGCCATCCAGATCGCGGACAACGCCTTCGCCGCCTGACAGTGTTTTGGCAACCGCCGTTGCGCGGATCTGGCTTGCGATATTGCGCGCCTTGTGGCGCACCCGTTCCAGCAGCCGGTGCCCCGCGCCTTCGGCTATGCGTTCATTCATGGCCAGCAACAGATCCGGCAACCCGGACAGCGCCCAAATCTTGTCCAAAGACGGGGCCTGATCCCCAAACCCGGCCGCCAGATAGAAGGTGTTCAACGCCTGACGGGAATCTTCGTTCAAAATGTCAGGGTTGCCCGTAAGCGCGGCTTCGGCCCAAAGCGCGCTGCCGAACACGACGCTAGTGTTTGCGTCGATATTGTTTTGTTTCAACGTGTCCTGGATCCGGTCGCGAATTTCAGGGACCTGATTAACCGGATCGGCCAGTTCGTCGATCCGGTTTACGAACAGAATGATCTGACGGTTCTCGAACTGCGCAATGATCCGCATCAGCGCCATGTCCATGGTCGTCAGGGCCTGACTTGCGGCCAAAACAACGACGCACACCTCGGATCCGCGCAGGCTGCGCAGGGTGATCTGCTCGCGCACCATGAAGGTATCGTTGACACCCGGCGTGTCGCAGAGTTTCAGAGATATCGGGTATTGCGGGATATCCATGTACAGTTCCGCAGATTTTGTAACATCTGCAAACCGCCCTGTTTTGGGGTTGATGTCAGGATCATCCTGATCGCCCAGGCACACGTAACGCTGGATCAGTTCTTCGTCGAAATAGTCATACTGATGGCTCTGGCCAAGGATCAGGTCGAAGTGTTTGCCAAGGCGTTCTTCGGACTTCTCCTTCATCTCTCCGATTTGGCGGCGAATGTCGTCCATTTCGTCGTCTGCGCCGGCCCGGTTGGCCAATTCGCCAAGACGCCCGCCGCCCACCATCAGGTTATCCCATTCTTCCTGCTCAAAGAATGTGAACTTAGATTTGGTGTCGCCTTCGGTACGAGTATTGATGTTCAGCGTCGTGACAACCGACGTCCATGGGTTCACGTCAGACGGCAAAAGGGCAGGGCGCCCGGCCAGAATGTTCACGATCGAGGACTTGCCGGCCTTGACCTGCCCAACCAGTGTCACGCTGGCGGTGAAGCTTTCCATACGAGTCTTGAGCGTGGCAAGACGGGCGGATGAGCGCGCGTCCGCCACCTCTGTCAGTTGGTCGATCTGCGTGGTCAGGGCTGCCATCGCCGATGTCATGGGCGTTAGAGCCTCGTTTCCGACGGACAGAAGATGGTCATTGCGCGCCATGATTAGCCTCCGGTTCCTGTTGCCGCCATGTGATGCTGCACCTGATCGGCTTGGGTGCTGGTCAGCAGATCAATGCGGGCAATCAAATTCAGTGCGTTGCCCAAAATTGCGGCCTCGGCGCTGGGGGAAATCTTGTCGAAGGCGGTCTCATCGGCCAGAACTTCGATTGAGCTGAACTGCTCGCTGTTCTCCAGACAAGCTACGCTGCGTCCGGTCGGAAACCCGGCGGATTTGGTTTCAGGCAGCGGCATACGCGAGTTAGCAAGCAAATAGTGGCCACCCGAATGCGTGCGGAGCGCGACTCCAAAACCCGTGTCGGGGTGGTCGCGGCTCAGGGTCTTGAGTTCACCGAGAAAGCTCTCGCGTGCAAGACCAACAGCGTCTTGCTCGGCAGCAGCGGAAGTCATCATATTGGTCACGGTTAAGCCCTTGTTTTTGAGTTGAGCAGATAGAACTCGTACAGCGCCCGAAGGCAAAAAGACTCAGTAAGTCCACATGCACATCAATGACCCCCAAGGCGGAATTTGTTTGACGCGAATAAGATTTTTTGGCGTTTGAATTGTGGCGCAATTGTGATGCGGTGGCTGTGCCGCGCTTTCACTTAGAAAGGCATTACATGATTTCACACTGGTTTTATTGACTGCTTTCGCACCTAAAGACGACTCTTGGTACATCAATTTGTGCAAAGCCAAGAACGGGTGCCGCCAGGTCACAAAGAATATTGAGAACGGGTGCACTTTCCCCCTCGCACTTGGTTTCAAGCTTTGCTATTGACCCGGTCATCGTGCGGGTGTGGCGAAATTGGTAGACGCACCAGATTTAGGTTCTGGCGCCGCAAGGCGTGGGGGTTCAAGTCCCTCCACCCGCACCATTTTTTCAAACACAAATATCGGAGTTCTAATGCGGCGCTTTTCGCCTGTCAGCTTCGATGGATTTCTTCACAATATCTACTGAAAAATAGGGCTGTAGAGAGTGCTCAAAAGACACACTAACGACCGAATGCCAGTCAGTTAGTCTCTTTTTGGGACTTCCTTTTTGAGATCGACTTTCTCTAAATTAGTGAGGAAGTACAAACAAAAAAAGAGGACATCGAGTTGGTTAAAGTCGCTAAAATTTCAATCATTGCATTGATGGCTGCACTTCCTGGCATGAGTTTCGCACAAGAGGTTACAGGTGTCGCGACCTTGGGATACGGCACTGGAGACATTTCTGACGGAGGCGGAGACTTTGGAAGTTTCACTGCAGACGCTATTGCAACCGTAAACTTCGAAAATGGCCTGTTTTGGGGCCTTGGTGCAAAATACATCTATCTAGACCCAGATGACGTCCCGGGTGACGAAACCATCTATAATCTGGACACCAACCTGAATTATCAGTTCTCGAACGGAGCCGTCATTGGCGGCTACATTGAATATGCTGATGACGAGATTGACACTGGGCTGGGGTTTGATCTTTCCGGGAATTCTACATCTTACGGCGTTTCCGGCGGATATGTTTCGGGCGGCGCAGGCTTTGAGGCTTGGGTAGGTCAAACTGATACTTCCCCCAGCCTTCCGGGGGGTGATGATTTTCTCGATTACGGCGCGCTATTCCGTTATCAGCTAACTGAAGAAGGCGTATTCGGTGGGCATATCGCTCGTAGCGATGCCTCTGTCGGAAGCGTAGACTTGGACCTGTACAGTTTAGGACTTGGCGGTCGTTTCGAGTTCGCACCTGGCTGGGGCGCATTTGGCGGCATCTCACGTCAGTCCCTCACAGACTTTGACGTCGACGCAACCACCTTTGGCCTTGGCGTCGACTACAACTTGGTAAACGTAACCGACTTCCCACTTCAGCTGTCCTTGGAATTGTCCCGCACAAACCTGGATGCTGGTGGTGCCGACGCTGACATTGACACAGTACGCTTCGGTCTCACTGTGCCATTCGGGGGGAGAACCTCTGCGACACCTTTGAACAGCGTTGCGCGCGCGGCGATGGCACCGCGTTACAACACATTTAATACGCTGGTTGATACAGCATTCTAAAGAATTGCCTGTAGCTAATTGAAGGGGCGGATAGTCCAAATTTCCGCCTCTTTTTCTTTGCGAGCAATAATTGTGGAAGCGCTAAAGCCGCGTCAAAGTACGCGGGCAAGAAAGGCCTTGGTTCTGGGCTCGCTGGGGTTGGAAAAAAGCGTTTCTGGCGGGCCTTGTTCCAGGATTCGGCCCGCATCAAGGAAACACACCTTGTCGGCTAGTTCACGTGCAAAGCCCATCTCGTGCGTAGCAAGAACCATTGTCATCCCCTGTTTTCGCAGGTCGCGAAGCACGTCTAGAACTTCGCCGACCAGTTCAGGGTCCAGCGCACTTGTAATCTCGTCAAACAGCATGATCTGCGGCTCCATCGCAAGCGCCCGGATGATTGCCACACGCTGCTGTTGTCCCCCTGATAGCTGATCCGGATAGTGATCCATCCGTTCACCCAGACCGAAACGGGTAAAAAGTTGCGCGACCCGCGTGCGCAGGTCTTCTCTGCTTAGTCCACGCACGCGACGCGGGGCAAGCATCACGTTCTCCGCCGCTGTCATATGCGGGAACAGGTTATAGCTTTGAAAGACTATGCCGATTTTCTGGCGTACAGGCTGAGGGTCCAGGCCCGGCTCGGAAATATCTGTCCCGTCCAGCCAGATCGAACCATCGTCAATCGGTTCCAACAGGTTCATACAGCGCAGAAGCGTAGACTTGCCTGAGCCAGACGCGCCGATCAGGCACACCATCTCACCTTCAGCGATATCAAGATCAATGCCTTTGCAGACTTCGTGGTCGTCGAATCGCTTTCGTACCCCGCGCAAGGATAACTTCGCCGTCATGTGCGCGCCTTGTTTTGTTTGTTCATCAGGTAATCCGCGTATCGCGTCGCAGGTATGGTCAGTGCCAGAAAGATCAGCGCAGCGCCGACATAGGGCGTGAAATTGGCGTAGAGCGATTTATAGACACCCGCCTGACGGAAAATCTCGACCGGGCCGATAAAAGACAACAGCGCAACGTCTTTCTGCAGGGCGATGAAGAGGTTCATATTGGCGGGAACCACATTTCGAATGGCCTGAGGCAGCACAACATAGCGCATGGTGTCCCGATCGCTGAGGCCCAGTGAAGCCGCTGCCGCGCGCTGTGAATGGTGGATCGAGTCGATTCCCGAACGGATTACCTCGGCCACGTAAGCGGAGTAGACCAGAACCAGTGCCAAGGTGCCCCAGATATACGGGCTGTTCCATGGCCTTGGCAGGCCCAGACCGGGTATGCCAAAGCCGATAATGTAGATGACAAGTACGACAGGCAGGCCGCGGAAGATGTCGGTATATGCGATCCCGAATAGTCGCAATGGAAACAACGCGGGCGCGCGGGTGTCCCGACACAGCGCGATGGCAAGGCCAGTGATCGCGATCAGCGGCGCGGACCACGCAAAGATCATCACGTTCACAAGAAAGGCTTCTAGTAAGCCGGGAAAGGTTGCTGTGAACACCCTGCCGTTGAAAAAGGCGCGTTGAACCGCATCCCAACCGGGGGCGAGCGGAACTAGAACGACGAGCGCTAGGATAACGCTGACCGTCGAAATCAAGGCGATCCGATTGGACCGCCGCCGTATCCCGGCCTCATAGATTTCGCGACGCGTTGGCGCTGTGGTCGAACGCTCGGCTACGCCTTTTTGCAACGATGTTTCGTCCATTTATTTGATGACCGGCACACCCGTCGCCTCGGACAACCATTGCGCTTCTATGGCCGCAAGCTCACCGCTTTCGGTCAGTTCCGTGATGGCCGCATCGACACATTCCCTCAGCGCGCTGCCGTCTTCCATCAAAAGGCCGAACTGGTCGGGGCTTTCCGATTGATCCGGAGGGAACTGTCCCAGCAAGGCGCCACCTTCCACCACAACGGCCGACAGATACAGCGCGGTCGGCAAGTCATAGAGTGCGGCATCAATCTGGCCCGCCATGATAGCGGCGTTCACATCGGCGTTGTCGTTGTAAAGCAGCGGCTCATCCGCGGGCTGGATAACTTCGTTCAGCATGGGAATCGCTGTGGTGGTGGCCACCGCACCCCATTTTAGCCCCTTGAGGCTGTCCAACGTTGCTTGGGCACCTGAATCGACAACATTCTGGGTGGTCAGAACCGCCATGGCAGATGTGTAGTAAGGCAAGCTGAAATCGACCATTTCCTCGCGTTCAGGCGTGATCGAGTATTGCTGCATGTTGAAGTCAAAGTTCTTGGCTCCGGGCTGGATCGCCTCGTCAAAACTTGTGCGGACCCACGTTACGTTGTCTTTCCCGAAACCCATTTTTTCGGCGATGGCGTAGGCGACAGCGGCTTCAAACCCTTCGCCGCTTTCTGGCGCGTCGTTCATAATCCAAGGATAATAGGCCGGGTTTCCGGTCGCGATTGTCAGCGTGCCTTCTGTCAGTGTTTTCCCTGCCGCGCACATCCCGTCGCCCGCAGCAAACGCTGCGGTTGCAGAGACAATTGCGGTCAAAGCCGTGCAAGCAATCAGTTTCATCTAAACGACTCCCTATTTTTTGATTGCGCACAGGTTCTTACGGGCAGGCGGATTTGTCTAGGGCAACAGTCGTATGGGCTTGGGCACCCGGCTTCCAAGACAGACGTCAATTTCAACGCACTGGCTGGAAGCAAAAGCTTAAGCGCAGTATCATGGCGTGGAAGGAGTGTGATATGGCGCCCAAAACCGCAGGTTCCACACCGCCGGACAGCCCGGCCCAGTCCCAACCGTCCATACAAGCGGTCAGGAAGGTGACTACGCAGGACGTTTCAGCATCATTGAAAGCCGGGTTTTCAGACTTTCTTGCGCGCCCTGTGATGAGCGGTTTTTTTGGTCTGTTCTACGCGGTTTTCGGAGTCCTGTTTGTGTGGTGTCTGGTCTGGCTGGGCAAGATTTGGATGATTATTCCCGCCGCCGTCGGCTTTCCTTTGGTCGCACCTTTCGCGGCGGCAGGATTATATGAAATGTCGCGGCGGTTGCAGAAGGGTCAGAACTTTGGCTGGTCTGAAATCCTTACTGTCATGGCCAATCAGCGGAAACGTGAAATGGGTTGGATGGCCTTTGTTACCCTGTTCATTTTCTGGGTGTGGATCTATCAGATACGGCTATGGCTGGCGATTATTCTGAAAGATGCCTCTTTTTCGAATTTTGACGGGTTCCTGAACACCATATTCTTTACGCCGCAAGGGTGGACCTTTCTTGTAATCGGGACCTGCGCAGGCGCGTTTTTGTCAACTGTCCTGTTTTCGGTGACGGTCGTGGCCATGCCCATGTTGCTTGACCGGGAAACCGATTTCGTCACAGCGATGCTGACGTCAATCCGGGTGGTGACGGAAAGCCCACTGGTCATGCTCAGTTGGGCGGCGATCATTTCGGTCACTATGCTGTTGTCGTTGGTTCCAGCGTTTCTGGGGCTGATCTTCACCCTGCCCATCCTTGGTCACACGACCTGGCATCTTTATCAAAAGGCTCTGCCTCCGGCAGGTGAATGAGGTCGTCAATTCGGGTCGAATTTGATCCATATGCGACGAAAAACAATTCGCTGTTGCGGCCCATTCTACGAGCCGTAACCCTATTACCTATCGAATTGGCTTGAGGGGGTTAGCCAGATTGTTGATATCTAGCCTAGATGTGGGTGAGGGAATGAATTGAAAATAATTATTAAAACAAAGCGTTGGCAAGCGGTTGCAGTAGCGTTTTGTCATGTTTCAGCCGACGCCCGGGGCACGGTATAGACCGATTGTGGGTTCTCGCTTAGCCTTTGGGGTGAGAAACCCATATGGAACGTCGGCTTACAACGATAGTTGCTGCGGACATCGCTGGATTCTCGCGATTGGTCGCCGCAGACGAAGAGGGAACGCTTTCGGCACAGCGCTCTCACCGTGACGCGTTGCTTGATCCCCTGATCGAAAAATACTCGGGTCGCGTTGCGAATACCGCCGGCGACAGCTTGCTGATCGAGTTTCCCTCAGCGGTGCAGGCGGTTCGGTTTGCGATTGATACGCAAACCGGGATGGCGCGGCGAAACGAAAGAATCCCACCGGACCGGCGTATTGCTTACCGGATCGGAATAAACATCGGCGATGTCGTACCTGAAGGCGATGACCTGCTTGGCGACGGGGTTAACGTCGCGGCGCGGCTTGAGCAATTGGCACCGGCGGGCGGCGTATTGCTGAGCCGTGCGGTACGGGATCAGGTGAGGGACAAGCTGAATGTCAACCTGAAGGATTTGGGTGAAGTTCGGGTCAAGAACCTGTCTCGATCCATTAGGGCATTCCAGATTGAAAATGGAGCCGAAGCAGCATCGCCGCCCAAATCCGAACAGATCAGCCCGGCAATCTTGCTTGTCGCGGGCATCGCTCTGCTCATTACCGCTAGCGCGTGGTGGTGGTTCCAGCGGGGGAACTTGGCGCAACAGGATGTGGACGGGTATGTGCAGAACATGCCTGATGACTCTTCTCTGGCGGTCTTGGCGTTTGACTATATCGGCCCCGGAGAGGCTGAACATGGGTATCTGGCTGACGGAATAAGTGAGAATATCACGACGAACCTTGCCAAGTTGCCGGACTTGCTGGTCATCGGTCAGGATACAAGTTCGAAAGACAGCGGTGAGGGCCTTAGCAGTCGTGACATCGCGGCGCGTTATGGGGTTCGTTACGTGCTTGAGGGCAGCGTCCAGAAATCTGGCGAAGACCTTAGGATATCGGCCAAGCTACTTGATGCCACGTCGGGAAAATATCTTTGGTCTGAGACATTTAACCGAAAATCAGGTGATTTCTTTGATATTCAGGACGAAATTACTTTGTCCGTGCTAGAGCAGGTTTACCGCGGGACGGTAGACGGCGGCAGGGTGACGCTGCGCGAAACAAATGACCTTGTGGCATTTGCGGAAAACGCAAAGGGGCGCGCGCATCGGGTTCGCTTCACCGCCGAAGACAACAAGACGGCGCGTAAGCATTACCAGGCGGCGCTTGAACGTGACGCAAGATATGTTGATGCGCTGGTTGGTATGGCATTTACACATATCATGGATGTTAGGCTTGGATTTTCCAGGGACCCGAAAGAGTCGCTTGCCCTTGCCGAAGATCATCTTGCAATGGCGCTCGACATCGACCCCGGGCGTCCGGCCACTCTGTCCAACCTGGCTGTATTACGCGTCGTACAGAAGCGAGGGGAAGAGGCGCAGGAATACGCCCATCTCGCGTTGGAGGGGGGGACGGGTGACGCCAGGGTCATTCGAAGTGCTGCTTGGGTATTAAAATATGCAGGTGCGGCCGAAGAGTCTCTTCCGTATTTTACCAGAGCAAAGCGCATGACCCCGGTTTCCCTGTGGTGGCTGATCGTGGACGAATACGGTGCGCTGATTGACGCTGGCGAATTTGAGCGCGCCAACGCTTTGACCGACGCTTTCTTGGAAGTATTACCCGAAACTTACCGGGCTGAATTTCTGACCTGGCCTGCCGTCGCCGCGTGGAAGAGCGGCGATACTGAAAGAGCACAGGCATTTATTTCTGAGGCAAGAAGGCTAAAGCCAGGGATTTCTATCGCCAGTATCCACCCTTTTGATCTGGCCTATATCGAACAGTCGATACCTGAACGCAGGTATGAGGTGTTGCGCGAACTTGGTCTTGAGGATTGATCGGCACAAGGGGCGCAGACGTTCTTAGCCCGACCCGGGCGGGCCTTGATCCAGAAGATCCTTCAGCGCGGCTGCGATGTTCAGAAACGCATCTGGCCGCTGCATGAGCTCTTCGTGCTTCATTTCAAGCATGTGACAGGTTTTGCGGCGCAAATGCGTGTCCAGAACATCGCCAGTTGCAAGCGACGGATTGCCGGGCGTCAGGAACACATGGGCCGGTTGGTCAAGTCTAGGCACGCGGAAGTCACTGATCGCCAACCCATGAGAGATTTCTACAGCTTCGATATGGAGATCTTTTGAATCCGGTTGCTCATGCAGCGCGGCCATGGTCGCAGGCAGGGTGTGTTTTGCCTTGGCTTTTCGTTTGAAATTCCGAAACAGGTATCGCCAGCGTTTATATGTTCGATAAAATATCGGCTGCAGTTTTGGTTCTTCGCCCACCATTTTTATCGGAGGATCAAGCAGAACCAAGCCTTTAATCCTGTCCTGCCCCAACTGTCGGGCCAGTTCCATGACCAACGGGCAACCGGCTGAATATCCGCATAAAACGATCGGCCCCGTGTTTTCCGATTGATCCAAGTAGGACTTAGCGTCTGACGCCAGATCATCGAAGGTTTTGCCAACTGGAATGTCCATCCCTTGTGTCCGGTGGCTTCGGATGAGGACAACGGAATAATCTGGGCCAAGGCTGCGCGCCATATAGCGGCTGAATTGGACCGAACAATGCGCGATGACAACGGTCGTCTTACCGGGTCCGGGGTTTGACACCTGAATTGTACTGTCGTTTTCAGAAAATGTGACGTTCGTCATCCGGTCCGTGATTCGCTTTGCCAGTTCGGCGACCGTGGGACATCTGAACAGGTCGGTCGGTTCAAACTCCAATCCCATTTCCTGACCCTTCGCATAGGCGGCGATGGTCGTCAGGCTGTCACCTCCCATATCAAAGAAATTTGCGTCCCGCGTGGTGCAAGCTGTGCGCAACACGTCGGAAAAAAGTTCTGCAAGCAGCCCTTCCAATTCCCCCTCGGGCGGGTCGCCGACCTGTACCTGCCTGACGTCTGAGACCATTCGGGCCAGTGTCTGCAGGTCTGTTTTGCCGTTTGGAAGTTGCGGGAACCTGTCGATGTTCACGACCAGGTTTGGATGAAAATGACTTGGTAAAGTTGCCTGGATGTGCCCACTGACAGTCTGACATAACGCCTCGTCTGCCGGACCTTCGATTGCGATCGCGATACTTTTGGAAGCTGCTTGATCAAGCACGACAGCCGCGACGGGTTGATTGGGTGTAACGGTGCTGGCTGCGGTTTCTATTTCGGAAAGCTCAACGCGGTGGCCGCGAATTTTGACCTGTGAGTCCTTGCGCCCCAGAAATGTGATGTGCCCTGACGCATCTGCTATTCCCAAGTCTCCAGTCCTGTAGGCTTGTATGTCCTTCAAGCCAGTATGGAAAAAGCGTTCCTGAGTTTGAATGGCATTGTTCAGATAGCCGCGCGCAACTGTTCGACCGGCCACAACGATTTCGCCAATCTTACCGGCGCTGACAGGGCAATCGTCAGCGTCGACAACTCCGACCCAAGTACCGGGGATTGCAGAGCCGATCGGGATGTCCGCATCTTCAACATGGCTGGTCGCATCATAGGCTGTGCACCAGACGGTTGCTTCGGTTGGGCCATATTCGTTCACCAATCGGCGACCGGGAAGAACCGTTCGAAATTGCCTGACGATGGTTGGGTACAAAGGCTCTCCGGCCGTGATCACGGTTCTCAGGCTTTCAAGATCGCGACTTGGAACCGCCGAAAGAAGCGCCTGCGCCAATCCTGGAAGGCAAAGAGTGTGCGTTACCCGGTGATGCGAAATCAACCTGCCAAGCTTCAACGGTTCCTGTTCGGCACGACTTGGTGCGACCAAGAGTTTCCCACCTGAGCACAAGGTCCAATAAATGCCGGCCACAGAGCTGTCGAATGCCAGCGAAGACAAAAGCAGAAAGACGCTTGGCCGTTCCTTGTAGTACGTGTCTCTTGCGGCGGTTGATAGTGCCAATCCCCGACGCGTAATCTCGACCCCTTTGGGTAAACTTTGAGACCCGGACGTGAACATGACGTAAGCTCTTTCACCGTGCCTCACGTCCACACTGTCCATTGGATTGCCTAAAGAGCTTAGCAAAACGTGGTGAGCGCCGGTTTCAGGCAGCTTGGTGCGTCCGATCTGGTCGGTGACGATGTGACGGGCTTCGATTGCGTTCAGGACTTGCGAGATACGCTCCGAAGGGTAGTCCAAGTCCAAAGGGACATAGGCCGCGCCGGACATCATAACGCCTAAGAAGGCCGAGATCGCCGCGGGTCCACGCGGCAACGCCACCGGCACAATGTCTGTTGTTTTGACCCCGGCATCCACCAAAGCCTGTGCAATCTTCCGCGCGCCGAGCGAAAGTTCCGCATAAGTAAGCGTAGCCTCGCCATCAGATATCGCTACTGCTTGGGGCGAGTTTCGGGCGCAACTTAGAAATCGTTCAATGACATCTTCGCTGTCCGGTTCCGGCGAAGGTTTCATGGCGTCTTGCGCTTGCCGCAACAAATTCTTGACCGCGACTTTTGGGTCATTTGTGATTGCTGACAAGATATCTTTGTAATCGGTGATCACGGACTCCACGTCTTCTGAGCTGAGACTCGAAGGATCGTGGTATAGTTCGACAGTCAGTCTGTCTTGTGGCGTCACCAACAGGGTAAGTGGGTAGTTGCTGAATTGTGTTGTCTTCAGGCGGGTCATGTCGACGTCGCCCAAATCCATGTCCAATTGTGCAAGCCCTTCGTTGACGAACAGCGTATCGAACAAAGGCGTGCCACTGGTAAACGGCGCACAGGATTGTACCTCGGCAAGCGACGCATATTCATGCTTGCGACGCGCAAGGTCTGAGCGCGCGTGATCAAGCAGGAAATTCTCAACCGGCTGCGCAGGGTCGATTTTGCACCGCACGGGCAGAGTATTGACGAATGCGCCTATGGCCTTTGCAATTCCGGGGATCTCGGGTGGTCGGCCCGCAGTTGTCGTACCAAAGACCACATCGTCTTGTTGCAGCAGTCGCCGCAGCGTCAAACCCCATGCGGCCGACAGAATAACGTTTGAAGTCACTTTAAGCTGACGCGCCAGATTCTCGACCGAAGTCATCAGCTCATGACCCAGTTCTTCCACCCGCCTTTCCTGAAGCGCCGCTTCCGAGCTTGTTGCCGTGGTTTGCAAGGTGCTGGGTTCTGTGAGGCCTGAAAACTGGTCGGTCCAAAACGCTCGATTTGTCAGGTTTTTTTGTTTTCGTCGCCAAATGAGGTAGCTTTTGAAGCTGGGCGCCTGGTCGCGCACAGCGTTTGGATTCCTGTAGGATGCACACACATCTTGAAGCGCGACCCCTGTCGACCATCCGTCGCTGATCAAATGGTGAGCCGTCCAGACCAGTCGCCACGCTGAGTCAGACAACTTGATCAGGGTTACTGCCATCAAAGGTGGTTTTTTGAGGTCGAAGCGACGAATTTGTTCCAGCCGCAGCAGATCGTCCCACCGCTGATCGACATTCCTGACGCCGCTCCAATCAAGTTCGGTCCAAGGCAGGTTGATCTCTTCGCGTACGGCCTGCACGGGTTGTTTTACGCCTTCCCATACGAAACCGGCATGAAGCGCATCACGCCCTGCCAGCATCGCTTTGAAGGCACGTTTAAAGCGGTTCGGATCCAGCGGGCCGTTTAAGGCGCAACTGATGACTGCAACATACTGTCCCCCCAGGGCTGCCTCACCCACAGTATGAAACAGCATTCCCTGCTGGGCCGGGGTCAGCGGCAGGATATCTGCAACGCCTTTGGGAAGCCCCATGTCAGTCCAAAGCCTCAGTTATGCGCGACAGATAATCGTCGTCCAAGTCGATCAGATGAGCGTCATCGTCGCCGCTGCCATGGTCATTTGGCAACGTGTCCGCATAAGAGGCCAATGCCCTGAGTGACCGATACTCGAACAACGCAGTCGCAGGCAGGTTGATGCCTTGCTCATTGGCTTTCATTGCAACTTCGATTGCGGCGATGCTGTCTACGCCCAAGTCAAAGAAATCTCGCGTCGCGCTGATGTCTTTTTCGCCCAGAACACCGGAAAGGATTGCAGCCAATCGGCGTTGTGTTTCGGTTTCTGGTGCGACGTAATTGCCCGGGGGCGGGTTTTTTGACGCGGCCTTGGGTAACTTAGAAGTATCCACCTTGCCGTTGGCGTTAAGGGGCATTTCATCCAGGATTACAACCTGATCCGGCAACATCTCGCGTTGCAGGTGTTCGCGAAGGATATCCCAGACCTGCGACCCATTCAGATCATGACCTGCCACATAAACCGTCAGAGCAGGTGCCCGCGTAACAGGTTCGTCAAATCCGATTTCTTCCAGGATCGCCTCTATTCTTTGCGTGTCGATTTCATCGTTCAACTCGTCCAGCGCCTGATCGCGTGTCTTGTGACCCATTCGTACGTCCCACGAATAGGGCAGAGCATAGTTGTGAAAGCCTTCCCGCGTTTTGTGAACGTGGATTCCGGCATCGTTGATCAGGCAATTGGTCGATCGTCCCGTGTCCCTTGGGCGTTTCCATGCGGTTTGAATGTCGAGGAACTCATAAATGTCCGAAACAGGCACATCGACATAGCGATAGATATCCAGCACGTCGATTTGACTGAGAAAACGGCCATCCTTTAGGTCGTCGGTCTGCAAAAGCCGGGATACTGCGTCGTCTTCTGCGTGATAAGTCTTGCGGGCTTGCGTAACCATATCATCCAGTTGCGCGCAATTCGGGGCTGAGTGACGGAACAGGTCAGGCGTCAGCCGCGTCTCAAAAAACTGGCCGCGCGACAGGCCGGTGACGACCATTGCCGCCCCCTCGGACAGGGCTGTTCGGAAGGCCAGTGTGTAAAGGGCCTTGAAACATCCTTGGCAGACATTGGAATGCGTTTTCAGGCTGTCTACGAAGATTTGGTTCATCTTGTCGGTGGACAGGTACCTGTGATCCCAGTTCAGGTCGTCAACGACCCTTTGAATGTTCTCTTTGGCTTCGTCCGAGATATACCCATTGTCCAAAGTTACAGCGAGCACTCGAGGCCCATAAGCGGCCAGTCGATAGGCTGCATAGGTACTGTCTTTACCGCCGCTCAGCATCATGAGGACATCGTATTTGCCAGTGCTGGCGCGAACGGCTTGGGCGATCTTGTCCTCAAGTTCGGGTTCGGCGCGAAAATAAGCCCCGGCGCGGTCTTTATAGGTGTAAAATTCGGCACAGATCGTACACATATCTTGCGTGTCAAAATGCACCCCGGGAACAGCGTCTGTCAGGCCGCAATTCTTGCACTGCTGCGTTGATACGATGGTGTGATCGGTTGAAGAAAAGGTGACATGCACCGCGTCGACATCAGGCAAATGGCGCAGAATCTGTTCGTATTCCGCAGTCTCGAAGCGAACGCCGTTTTTCTTGATCTGTTGATCCGCGCGTCCAAGGTATTCAAAGCGCCCATCATTCGTGATGCGTCCAAGATCGCCGGTCCGATATAGCTTATCCTGTAGGTTCAAAGGATCGTCGACGAACTTTTCAGCAGTCAGGGACGGGCTGTTCAGATACCCGTCAGCCAGCCGACCGCTGATCAAGATTTCTCCGGTCACTCCTAAAGGGCAGATATTTAGCGCCGCGTCCCGAACAGACAGCGTGACCCCCACTGCAGGTTGGCCAATCTGAACTGACGACTGCGTATCCGCGTCGGGGTCAAACCTATGGTGCATGGCCCCAACGACGGCTTCCGTCGGGCCGTATTCGTTGATAATTTTCAATGACGGTGACAGGGTGTTGAGCGCACGACGGCAAAGCGCGGATGTCAGGTTTTCACCGCCAAGTATCAGCGTTTCGATGCGTCGGACGAATTGCGTTTGCGTGCAGGCCAAAGCCAGATGCGACGGGGTCAGTTTCACGATGTCGACTTTATCCTCGGCAAAGACGTCAAGGATGGCCAAGTCCGGGTCAGAGCTTTCGGGATAAACCCTGATCGACCCGCCAGTGATCAAAGGGACAAACAGCGACGTCAGGGTCAAATCAAACGACACGGACGAAAAGAACGCAAAATGAGCAGGACGGTCGTTAGCAAAACACCGAGCCGCCCAGTCAATATATCGCGTCAGGTTTTCGTGGTTTACTTCGACGCCCTTGGGTACACCTGTCGACCCTGATGTAAACAGAACGTATGCGGTGTCGTCGGGTTCGATTGCCCCTCTGACAACAGTGTCGTCGTGGCGGGCGGCCTCGACCGTAATGCTTTTATAAGGGTACTTACGCTGGTCTTCTGGGGTAACAAATACAGCGGATGCACGACTCCCGAGCAGAATTTCGTCCACGCGTGCCGGGGGTATGTTGGTCGCAATTGGTACGAACGCGCACCCGGCCTTCAGAACGCCCATGACCGCAATCACAAAATCCATGGACCGAGGTAGATGGACCGCGACGCAGGAACCGCGGGAAACACCAAGTTCTTTCAAATGGGTTGCAATGTGGTCGCTGAATTCGTCTAGCTGCCCGTAACTTAGCTCGTGTTCTGCTTGGGATAGGGCAATCAGGTCAGGCGTGTTTCTTACGTGTGATCTGAACCTTTCTAGTACGGAAACTTGTGTGGATTGAGGTTCCGCCGGGCCTTGAACAAGTGACAGATCTTCGGGTCCGGCCGAGAATGCAACGGCCGTTACGCGGCTTTCCGGGGTTGAAACCATGGCCGTCAGAAACTTGACGAAATGTGCGCAAAGGCTGGTCTCTGAAACCGATTCAAGAATTTTGTTCTGAACGTCCAGACTTAGACTTGGAACACCACTTCCTTCAAAGTCGATGACGTGAAGCCTGAGAGAATGGATTGCATCATGTGCGCCGCTATGCAGCCATTCGACCGAGGCAGGGTGTCCGGCAAACGCATCAAAGCGTGCCTGAATATAGTTGCAGACCGCACTGACACCTGATGTGTCTATCTTTGAAACCGCACCTGGCTTGGCCTGTTTCAAGAAAACGCCCAGCCCCTTTTTTACCTTGCCGTGAAGGTCAAGCAGGGTGTCCGACGCATCGAATTGGATTGAGAGAGGCAAGACTTCGACAAACAGTCCGATCGTTCTTCGATCATCCGGCGTTAGTCGATTGTGCGATGGCAGACCAATCGTAATTTCTTCGTCGCCCGTTATCCTGTGAAGATGGGCGAAAAAAGCCGTGAGGTAGATGGCCAACCGCGACAGCTCGGGCGTGAAAAGTCTGAATTCCGGCTTGGCAATTGCATTCTCCAAAGCACCGAAAAGTGCCGGATCAACTGGTATGCGAAGACGCTTCGAAGAGAATGTTCGTTGCGGATCGCTGCCGTACGGAGGTGTTTTGGCCGTTGGCGCGGCGACGTGTGCCGCGACCATCGAGGAAGATCGCAAATTCTGACGTTCAAAAAAGTTGGGCAGGCTCTCGACTTTTTCGGTATGCCCCCCTTGGAGACGTTCGTAGCGTTGCGAGACCTGCTCGAACATAAGTGCGCCTGATTGCGCGTCGCAGGCAATGTGGTGCTGACACACAAGCCAAACCCAGTGTGAGTTCGCCAACTTCACCAACCGACTGCGCATCGTTCCCTCAATCAGTTCAAAAGGGGTTTGGACCCAGTCCGCCGATTCCGAAGTCAGCGTTTCCTGCTGATTTTCATTATCGCTGAGGTCTTTGATCTCGAGAAGATCTTCGTCCATCTCGACGGCAAATTGGACAGGACCTTCGGGTGTATCACGTATTGCGGTTCTGAGTGCTTGGTTAAGCTCAAGCGTTTCAAGGAATGCGGCCTTGAATACCTCGGGCTGAACGGCGAAATGCAGATCGAACCTCCAGGCCATGTTGTACAAGGGTACGTCCGGCTGAAGCTGGTGGCCCTTCCAAAATAGCGTTTGGCTTTCGGTCAGAGGATACGACATTCTTTCAGTCCGCACGCGTTTTTAGCCGCGTTTCCGCAAAATCCATGATCGTTTTGATCGTGCCCATATTCTCAAGGGTGACATCCTCAAACGGCACTTCGATCTGATAGGTTTGCTCAATGAACGAAACCAGCGACATCACCCCCAATGAATCGATCATGCCGCTTAGCAACAATTCCTCGTCATCTGTCACCGACCGACCACCCAAAAGGGTGGTTTGAACGAAGTGGCGCAATGCATGATCATGCGTTTCAGGCTGCTCGCTGCGCATTCGCAATTCCTATCAGCTTTTGACGGTCAATCTTTCCGGTCGAGGTGCGTGGCATTGAACTAAGCAGGTCTATCCGGCTTGGGACAGCATAGTGCGGCAACACAGTCTCCAGATTGGACCGGATTTCGTTCAGATCAACGCCTGTCTGCCCCGTTGCAAAGGCTTGGATTTTGCCTTCGAAAAGGATCACGGCGGCTTCGGTGATTTGGGCGCAGTTGACCAGGGCAAGCTCTACCTCGTCCAATTCGATGCGATAGCCCCTCAGCTTGACCTGACGGTCTTTGCGCCCGACCAGAATTAGTTGACCGTCCTGCGCGCGGCGGACGATATCGCCGGTTCGGTAAAATTGCCTTGGCTGCCCGGATTCGTCCGGCAAGGTACAAAAGGCTGCCCGGTTCAGGTCTGGCGCATTCAAGTATCCTGACATTACTTGATCGGAGGCTATTAGAAGCTCGCCTGTGCTTGCTTCGTCTGCCTCTGCCCCGATGCGGACGATGACCCCTTGTTCCGGAAAGCCGATTGGCAAAGGGGTGGTGCCGTCCAGGTCGGCATGTGTGAACTCAGCAGTGGTGCAGTGGTTTGTCTCGGTTGGCCCGTAAGCGTTAAGAAAAGTTGCGTTTGGCGCATGTTTTGAAAATGACCTGAGGGAGGAAGGCGGCATGACCTCTCCTGCAAACATCACGATGCGCAGGGCTTGTAGATTGCGGTCTGCCAAAGCGCCTCGCTCGACCATTTGAATTATGGCGTGAGGCACGGAATACCAAATCGAAATACGTTCCTGTTCCGTGAGCTGGGACAGCGAAGCGGGCAGCTTGGTATAGGCTTCCGGGATCACCACACAGCAGGCCCCGGATAAGAACGTGCAGAAAACGTCGAAAATCGACATGTCGAAATGCAGCGGAGTGTGGTGACTTATCCGATCGCTTGATGTCAGTCGGCACCGTGCGGCAGCCATTCGTGTGATGGCGAGGCCGCTTTTATGGGTGTGAACAATTCCCTTCGGTGTGCCGGTCGTGCCCGAGGTCATCAGGATATAGGCTGCGTCATATTCCGATCTTCGGGGCTGACGATCCGCCATCTTGTAATTCATATCTGCCTCGGGGAAATCCTGAGAAATATCAATGAGCTGAGGCGTGGCAAATACCCCTGCGAAAAGGGTGAGCCGGGGCGTATCTGCGAGGACAAATTTGGGAGAAACTACCGAAACTTGCCCTGCAATACGTTTTGCCGGGGCTGTCGGGTCAAGTGGAACATATACGCCGCCAACACGAAGAATCGCATGCAAGGCCGCAATCGCCTTTAAACCCTTGGCTGTGCACAAAACAATTCTGTCCCCGATCTGAACGCCGCGGTCCAGCAAACAGGCCGCTATCCTGTCGATTTCGCTGTTCAAGGTTTCATAGGTTGTCACCGTGCCCAACACACTCAGAGCCGGAGCATCCGGAGTGTGTCGAGCGTGATACCTGACAGCGTGGTCGAGGAGGGCCGGATTGATCATCAGAAGGCAACCTGTGCCACTGTTTCACCGAACACGGGGAACCAGCCGACGGTTCGTTCGTAGAACCAGAATGCCGCGATTGCGATTAACGCGACCGAGCCGAATTTCAGGCCGATCACACGATAGGCGGTCAGACGACGTAGGGCAAAGAAGATCGGGAACAGGACAAGGACGATCGCAAGCTGCCCGACCTCGACCCCGATGTTGAAAGTCGCCAAGCCAAGCGCTTTGCGGGTGGGATCAAGCCCAAGCGGTTCCAGCACGTTTGCAAAGCCAAAGCCGTGGAAGATACCGAACAGGAACACGACTTTCCACGATCCAGCGTGAAACCTCGGGATCAGGTTACCAATCGCCACGGCCGCGATCGAGAATGCGATAACCGCCTCGACCAGCGTGACCGGCAGAGTGACGACCTCGAAGGTCGCGAGGCAGAGGGTGATTGTGTGTGCGACCGTGAAAACCGTGACGATTTTGACGGTTTCACGCAGGCTGTCCCGAATGCTCTCGGAGGGAACCCAACGCTGGTTTTCGATCCGCATGACCGCACCCAGCAACAGCGTGATCAGGAACAGGACATGGTCAAACCCCAGCCAGATATGCCAAACGCCATGTTCGAAAAAGGTAAGGGCAATATCCTTGGTGGGTTCATCATTCAGATACAGGTCTTTCTGACCCTCACCGGGCGCAAAGATCAGTGAAATATACGCCTCGTTTTCGTCCATCCCGTTGCGCGTATTGCTTCCGATCAGGGCATAACCCCGATGCGTCGGGTCGACATCTGAAAACAACCCGTCATACGACATCTGGATCGTTGTAGGCGTCTCTGTGATGTCTTGAACGGTAAAGTGAAGCTGGGCAAACGTGTCTACGGACGTGCCAAAGAACGAAATGCCATAAAATTCAACTTCGTATGGACGGCCTTCGTAAGACAGGTTCATGCGCTCTTCGAAGTAATCGAAGAAAGCCTGCTGCGCGGCGGTGACTTCCTCTTCGGTCAAAGGGGTCTCGATTTCTGCGGTTCCCTGCTGCACGCGGGTCAGGTCCGACAGCGTTACTTCGATGCGCCCGCTCAGACTGTCGTCGGTGACGTCAAAGTACACGTAACTTTCGTTAAAGCTGTGGGCATTGGCCACAGATGTCAGCATCATCAGGAAAAGACCCGCAAACGCCAACACCTGTTGATGTAGCCTGCACGATACGGGTTGGCGTGGCGATGAGTGGTTATGGCTTGAAACAAGGCCGTTAGCCATTGGTTGAGTCTCCCAGTTTGTTTGGTCTGGACCGCTGTCCAATTTCCATTTTGGCAATGATCTGACGCTGAATGTCTGAGGTGCCCGAGTAGATCACGCCACCCAGCGCGTCCCTTGCGTCTTGTTCAGTTGATGCTCCCGCCAGATATCCGCGCCCGCCATGGGTTCTGAGCGCGTCCAGGCTGGAACTGAGGAAGGCTTCGGAAATGTGAAGGTTTGCCATGGCCGCGAATTGGGTGAGGGGTTTTTTAGCATCGTAAAGGTCTGCAGCGCGCTCCAGCATCAACTCGCAAGTTTCTAAACGCACCCGCATATCCGCGATGCGGTTAGCGACGGACTGGAACTCGGAAATGGATTGTCCAAACAGGTTACGGGCCGCCGCAAAGTCGGTACACTCAGCCAATTGCCTGCGCATCGCGCCCACCTGCGACGTCAGGATGAAACAACGCTCCCAATCCAGGGTGGTTTGAATGATAGCGGCCCCTGCGCCTTCGGGGCCCAGTCGCCGGTCCTCAGGAATTCGGCAATCCCGGAACTCCATTTCACCCAGAGGAACGCTGTTCAAGCCCAGTTTCCCCTGAGCCGGATGCCGGATAAATCCTTGGTCTTCGGCGTGGACGACAAAGGCGGATAACCCCCAGCGGCCTTTTCCCGGGTTGGTCTGAGCGAAGACGATTGCGATGTCACAGATCGGCCCCATACCGACAAAAGCCTTGCTACCATTCAAAACATAGCCGCCGTCCACACGATCAGCACGCGTCCTGAGCGCAAGAGCATCGGACCCTGCCTGCAATTCGGTCAAGGCAAAAGCGCCGAGGGTTTCACCAGCCAGCAATTTAGGCAAATACGCGGCCTTGACCTGAGAACTACCAAAGCGGATCAGTGGTTTTTGCATGGTCCAAATCTGCGAGATCACGGCCATTGCAAGTCCGTTGTCACGGCATCCTTCGCCGAACCCCAAAAAATGGCTGCAAAATTCTTGGGCTGTTCTACCGGAGTCGCCGAACTCGGACGGGACCGCAAAGTTGAAACTTCCGAACTCGGCAATGGTCTTCCAGACCCCGCGCAGGTTTTCGGCGGTAACGTCCGGAAGCGTGACCGCAAAGCTTTTGGCGTCAGAGCCTAAGTCGTTGATCTGAGATTTGTAGTGCACTTTGAGGGTTCATCGACTGCTTCTGAAACCTTTACGTGCCCAAGTCCCGATAGGATCAAAAAAAGTGCTGTGCTTTAGCGTTGCGGGTGATTGCCTCAGCCCACGAGCGTTCGCAAATACCGCTCTAGTGTGTCGCCGGACTGTTCTGCTCGGCACTCGGCCTGCATATCTCGGCACCTCCGCGCCATGTCTCGGTCTTCCAGCACGGCATGGATGTCTGCTTCAATCTTGTCGATGGGATCTTTGGGCGTTCCTGCGCGCCCAATGCGGTGAAATACGACCCGCGCGGCGCTGCCTTTCTGGTCGTTGACATGAGGATATAACAAAAGCGGGGTCGCGGTCTCAACGGCCTCGACCAAACTGCCGGTGCCGCCATGCATAATGGCCATGTCAGCGTGTTCCAAAACACGGTGTTGCGGGACCCATGGAACAACGTCGACATTGTCCGGTGCAGGCAATTCAGAGGCGTGGTCCCAGTCTTTGCCAGCGGTGAACAGGAAGTGCCATTCTGGATGACGCTCGGCTACGGTCAAAAGTTTGGAGACCAAATCGCCTTTTGTTTTCATCATGGTGCCAAACCCGACGAAAATCCGCCTGCGTCGCAAAGCGGGATCGCAAAACCGGGCAACTGTATTTGCATCGTAAGATTTCTGTGGCCGGTTTTCCATGATCATCGGTCCAAGGTACGTCATGTAATCGTAGGGTTTGGTCGGCAGGTCCAATGCTTGGGGCAAAAACAATGCTGTCTGGATTTTGTAGGTCCACGGCATCTGCCAACACACGCGCCGCCTAAGTTTGGAGATCGGCACATTGTGCAGTCGGGCCAGTTCCTGAACGGCCGTCGGATAGTCTGTACTTTTGCTGGAAATCCGGTTCCTGAGAATTTTGAGGTTTTTCCACGCAAGAAACTGTGCCCACAGCAAACAGATGCCAAGCTTGCTACCGCGAAGCCCTTGCCCTGGTATGCCGTGCCTGTTCAGCGGGGGGGCTTGCGGGCTGGGGGGTGATAAAAACATGTTGCTGAATTGGACGACCGGAACACCCAACGTCATCGCAACGACGATATGCGCATGTAATTCGCAATCGACGAATATCGCATCGGCAGAGATACGGGCCAAGTCCCGCTGCAGTTCATCAACTTCAAACGCAGCAACGGCCGATTTCAGGCGCTCTTGCCTGGTCATTGACCGCGCGGTTTCGGAGGGAACCAACGGCGTGAACGCATCAAATTTAGGGCCTGTAATTATGAAATGTTCCAAGCCCGCATGTGCAAGAATCGACGCTGAGGATACCGGAGCAAGAAAAGTGATCTTGAACCCGGTGTCCCTGGCCTGTTGTGCAAATTCCACGGCGCTGCTTAGGGGGCTGTTCAAGCCGCTGGATATAATGGCTAGCCGCTTGGACATGTTTTGCCTTCTGTCATTAGGTAGGCGCGCGCCTGTGAATTTACTTGGAGGTATTCTAACGCTGTTTTCAGTCAAGATTTGATCTGGGTATTGCGCTGTCAGTTTCGAATCTCTGTTATATTCGATAAATAAGATGTATCGTGTCATTCGAAAAGCGGTCAAGCAGACAGGCTGGAACAGGATTATGGACGTTTCGTGGATCGACAGGTTCAAAGGGCTGAGCCAATTGCCAGCCGACATTCGCACGCGACTGGAGGAGGGAAGCCAGATTGTCAGCGTTCCGGCAGGTACGCAGGTGTTCTCACCGGGACAAACTGCTGACAATCTCCTGCTGTTGTTAGAAGGTACGATACGGGTTCAGCAAAAATCCGAAACAGGGCGCGAGGTCTTTTTGTATCGCGTCCACGCGGGCGAAAGCTGTGTTTTGACAACCGCATGCATGCTTGCCTTTGAAGACTATTCTGCAGATGGTCTCGCCGAGACTGATGTCAGCGCGGTCGCAATACCGAGACAAACTTTTGACGAGCTGGTGGCAAAGTCCGATGTGTTCCGCAAATTCGTCTTTGCGGCTTATTCCCGCCGAATAACAGACCTGTTCACGCTGATTGATGACATCGTGTTTCAACGGATGGATGTCCGTCTGGCCGCCCGTCTTTTGGAACTTGCTGACCATAGCGATGTCGTTCGCGCCACCCATGCGGTGTTGGGGACTGAACTGGGAACGGCGCGTGAGGTCATCTCGCGACTGTTGTCAGAGTTTCACCGCCGTGGATGGATCGAACAGTCCCGAGGCGAGGTTCATCTGGTGAACAGGGCCGGGTTGGAACAGTTGGCGCGCAGTTCGGCAATGTAAGGCTGATAACGCCGAACATAAAAAGTGAATAGTTTGGTGACCAAGTCACCGAGGCTTGGGTCCGGGCTATGCAAGTGTCGCTCCATTGAGTCTCGATGGAGTGAGAAATGATCACCAATATGGGAAAGCTTGATCGCGGCCTGCGCATTGCTGTTGCCGTTATCCTTTTGTTTGTGGCCTTTGGCACCGGCATGGCTGGGTCTGGCCTACTGTTTTGGCTGGCAGTGATCGTCGTTGCGGTGTTCGGGGTAACCGCCCTTGTCGGGAACTGCCCGATCTACAGCATTGTTGGCCTCAAAACCTGCACGGACTGCGGATGATGGGGACCGCGTTCACGCCAGTTGCCTCTCTGACCGGAGGCGTTCTGATCGGCGTCGCGTCGACCCTGCTGATGCTTGTCATTGGCCGGGTTATGGGGGCGACAGGTATTTTGACCGGGCTGGTCCAGCCTTCCAATCGTCAGGACTTTGCGTGGCGACTGGTACTTGTCGCCGGGATGATCACGGGGCCCGCCCTGTTTTGGATGTTTTCGGGCCAGATGCCTGCCGTTGATGTTCCCGTGTCGACCCCCGCGCTACTGGTAGGTGGGGTGATCGTCGGGCTTGGAGTCACCTATGGCGCGGGTTGCACATCCGGCCATGGTGTCTGCGGTATGGCGCGACTTAGCCCGCGATCAATCGTGGCGACGTTGACGTTCATGATTTTCACCTTCGTCACGGTTTTTGTCGTGCGCCACGTGATTGGAGGCTGATCCATGAAACTCATCGCCACATATTTCATCGGTCTCGTCTTTGGTCTTGGAATATCAATTTCGGGCATGGCCAACCCTGCAAAGGTGATCAACTTTTTTGATGTCGCGGGACGCTGGGACCCATCGTTGATCTTTGTGATGGGAGGCGCGCTGGTCACAACCTTCATTGGCTATCGACTGGTCTTTGGGCGCAAGACACCGATCTTCACGGGCGGGTTCAGCCTGCCAACAAAACGCGAAATTGACGTGCCGCTTGTGGGTGGTTCGGCAGTATTCGGCATTGGATGGGGCTTATCCGGTTTTTGCCCGGGCGGCGCCTTGCCCGCGCTGGGAACGGGGCAATGGCAGGTCTTTGCTTTTGTCGCTGCCTTGGTTGTCGGCATTCTGTTGGCAAAATCTATTCAATCCACCACCGCGCGCCGGGCACAGACTACGGCCTGACACGATACAGGAGGAGTAAACGCAATGACTCATTACCCGATCAACTTGAACACCAAGCCCGATGTTCAGGCCTTTTTTGACGAGGCGACAAACACCATCAGCTACATCGTCAAGGACCCGTCTTCAGCGGCCTGCGCCATCGTGGACAGCGTTATGGACATCGACTATGCCGCAGGCCGGATCACCTATGACCACGCCGACGCTTTGATCCACCAGATACAGTCGCAGGGGTTGCGATTGGAGTGGATCATCGAAACGCATGTTCACGCGGATCACCTGTCAGCTGCGCCATATATCCAAGGCAAGCTGGGTGGAAAGATCGGCATCGGCTCAAAGATCATGGTGGTACAAGACACGTTTGGAAAAGTGTTCAACGAAGGCACAGAGTTCCAACGCGATGGCTCGCAGTTCGACGCCCTGTTCGAAGACGGCGATACTTACATGATCGGCAACATGCAGGCCTTCGCGATGTATACACCGGGCCATACCCCGGCTTGCATGGTTCATGTCATGGGGGATGCGGCCTTTGTTGGGGATACGCTGTTTATGCCTGATGGGGGGTCGGCGCGCGCGGATTTTCCGGGCGGGGACGCCGGGGTTCTGTACGACTCGATCCAAAAAGTGCTGTCCCTGCCGGACGAAACACGCCTTTTCATGTGCCACGATTATGGGCCGAACGGGCGCGACATTGCGTGGGAAACCACCGTTGGCGACGAAAAGGCCCTGAACATCCATGTTGGCGGGGGGAAAACGAAGGAGGAGTTCGTCAAATTCCGCACCGAGCGTGACGCGGTTCTGGATATGCCCAAGCTCATCATCCCGTCGTTGCAGGTCAACATGCGAGCGGGCGAAGTGCCTCGGGATCCCGACGGCAACCCCATGCTCAAAGTGCCCGTGAACACTCTGTGACGGAAAAAGGAAGGAGACAGATGGATATCAGATACATCACGGATCAGCTCTCGGTCGGCCCGCAGATCACGGCCGAGGATGTCGCCGCGATTGCAGCCAAGGGTTTTCGCAGCATCCTGTGTAACAGGCCCGATGGAGAAGCCGCTGACCAGCCAGTGTTCGAGGAAATCGAAGCCGCGGCACAGAAACTGGGGATCGAGGCGCGTTATGTCCCGATCACCAGCGGTATGGTTCGGGATCTGGATGTGGCCGAATTTGGCCGGGTCTATCAGGACGCGCCAAAGCCGGTATTGGCCTATTGTCGAACCGGGACAAGGTCGGCTACGCTGTGGTCTTTTCATGAATCCAACCTCCGACCAATGGCAGAAATCCTCGCGGCAACTGGGGCGGCGGGTTATGACATGAACGGTGTAGCGCGCCGCATCGCCAACGGCGGCAAAACGCCAACGGACAAGGGTGACGCGTTCTTTGATGTTGTCATAGTGGGCGGCGGTGCCGGTGGTATCGCTGTCGCGGCAAGTTTGAAGTCACGAGATTCCGATCTGGATATTGCCGTGATCGACCCCGCTGATATTCACTATTACCAACCCGGTTGGACCATGGTCGGTGGTGGAATTTTTGACTCTCAGAGCACGGCGCGAACCATGGGCAGCCTCATTCCGAAAGGTGTGCACTGGTTGAAGTCAGCCGTGGCAGCCTTTGAACCCGACAATGATGCCGTGATCCTGGACGGTTGCCGCGTGGTCAAATACGGCCGGTTGGTTGTTTGCCCGGGCCTCAAGCTTGACTGGGGCAAAGTGGAGGGTTTGGAAGAAACGCTGGGCCGCAATGGTGTCACTTCAAACTACCGTTATGATCTTGCGCCTTATACTTGGAAACTGGTGCAGCAGATGCAGAAGGGCAGGGCGTTGTTTACCCAGCCGCCAGTGCCAATCAAATGCGCGGGTGCGCCGCAAAAGGCGATGTACTTGTCGGGTGACGCGTGGTTCCGCCGGGGTGTGCTGAAAGATATCGACATCCAGTTCATGAACGCAGGTGGCGTAATATTTGGCGTGAAGGATTATGTGCCCGCGCTTGAACGATATATTGAGAAATACGATGCCTCGTTGAACTTCTTTCATAATCTGATCGCTGTGGACGGGCCGGGAAAAATGGCCCGCTTTGAAATAGCTCGGCCCGGTGAAGACGTGGAAACCATTGAGGTCGGATTTGACATGATCCACGTCTGCCCACCTCAGACAGCGCCCGATTTCATCCGGGTGTCGCCATTGGCCGACGCGGCAGGTTGGGTTGACGTGGATCAGGCCACCCTGCGTCACGAAACATACGACAACATCTGGTCGCTGGGCGATGTGATGAACGCGCCAAATGCCAAAACAGCGGCTGCAGCGCGCAAGCAGGCTCCGGTTGTTGCAGACAATATCGTGGCAGATATCGCCGGTCGTTCGGCAGTAGCGCAGTACGATGGTTATGGGTCGTGTCCGTTGACGGTTGAGCGGGGTAAAATTGTGCTGGCTGAATTTGGATATGGCGGCGCACTCAAGCCCAGTTTTCCCCCGTTCCTGATTGATGGAACTCAACCGTCACGCGCGGCTTGGTTGCTGAAGGAAAGGCTGCTGCCCCCGATCTACTGGAAGGCGATGCTGCGGGGGAAAGAATGGCTGGCGAAGCCCGAAAAGATCAAGGTAACCGGAAACTGATGCCTAGCAAAATTACCTCGGGCCGCGGCATTGGGCGCTACTTTCCGGTATTGGACTGGGGTCGAACATATTCGCGTTCGGCCCTGTCAAACGACCTTTTCGCGGCGGTGATCGTGACGATCATGCTGATCCCGCAATCGCTAGCCTATGCGATGCTGGCCGGTCTGCCGCCCGAGGCGGGACTTTATGCTTCGATCGTTCCGATTATGCTCTATGCGGTTTTCGGAACCAGCCGTTCGCTGGCGGTTGGGCCTGTGGCTGTTGTGTCCCTTTTGACGGCCTCAGTTATCGGGCAGGTCGCGGAGCAGGGCACCGCCGGATACGCTGCCGCCGCCCGGACATTGGCTATGCTGTCCGGAGGGTTTCTGGTGCTCATGGGTGTGCTGCGGCTGGGGTGGCTGGCCAATTTCCTGAGCCACCCGGTGATTGCCGGGTTCATCACGGCCTCGGGCATTTTGATTGCGACCAGCCAGCTAAAGCACATTCTTGGCATTGAGGCACATGGCCATACACTGCCCGAGATGCTCGGCTCAATCCTGTCGCACCTGAGCCAGACAAACTGGGTAACGGTGGCGATTGGGACGAGCGCAACCCTGTTCCTTTTTTGGGTGCGCAGCTTCCTGAGACCGACATTGACCAAATTGCGAACGCCGCCGCTGTTGGCTGATATTCTGACGAAAGCGGGTCCGGTTTTTGCGGTCGTCGCGACAACGGTCAGTGTTTGGGCATTTGATCTGGCAGATCAAGGGGTGCTTATTGTCGGTGCGGTCCCGCAGAGCTTGCCGCCTTTTACGGTGCCCAGCCTGTCCTTCGATCTGATCGAAGCGCTGCTTCTTCCGGCAATCCTGATCTCGATAATCGGTTTTGTCGAAAGCGTTTCTGTTGCGCAAACACTGGCTGCGAAAAGAAGACAAAGGATTGACCCGGATCAGGAGCTGATCGGGCTGAGCGCCGCCAATCTGGGTGCTGCATTTACCGGGGGGTTTCCGGTGACGGGTGGTTTTGCTCGTTCGGTTGTTAATTTTGATGCCGGTGCTGAGACACCCGCCGCCGGTGCGTTTACAGCAATCGGTTTGGCGGTTGCAGCGTTGGCGTTGACACCGTTGGTCTACTTTCTGCCGACGGCGACGCTGGCGGCCACGATCATTGTTGCAGTCCTCGGGCTGGTGGACCTGTCGATCCTGAAAAAGACGTGGTCCTATTCGTGCGCGGACTTTGTGGCTGTGGCGGCCACCATTTTGTTGACCCTTCTTTTTGGGGTCGAGGTAGGCGTGGCGTCGGGGGTCGTGCTTTCTGTTCTGTTGCACCTTTACAAGACTTCCCAACCCCATGTGGCCGAAGTGGGCCTGGTTCCTGGCACCCAGCATTTTAGAAATATCAAGCGTCATGCGGTTCTGACCGACCCCAGGGTCGTCAACCTGCGGGTTGATGAAAGCCTGTATTTCGTGAACGCGAGGTTTCTGGAGGACTACATTCAAAGCAGAGTAACCGAGGGGTGTACAGTACGACATGTTGTACTGATGTGCTCGGCTGTAAACGAGGTTGACTATTCAGCGTTGGAAAGTCTGGAATCCATCAACCTACGCCTTGCCGATATGGATGTTGGCCTGCATTTGTCAGAGGTCAAAGGGCCTGTGATGGACCGGCTGAGGCGATCCCGTTTTCTTGAGGGTCTGAATGGGCAGGTTTTCCTGTCGCAATTCGACGCCTGGGATCACCTTGCCCGTTCCCCGCAGCCGAATGCGGCGGCTTGAACAACGTAGCACTGTCGGGAACGTAACAGCGCAGTGCCGGGGTTGAGGGTTCGGGCAAACAATCTATGGTCCGAACCCGAAAACGCCTAAGGGCAGGAACAGCGACAAGGCAGGAAGGGCCACCAGAAGGGCCAACCTTACGATATCGGCAGCCCAGAATGGCGTCACACCTCGGAAGATTGTTGCGGTTGATACGTCTTGTACCACGGACCTCAGGACAAACACGTTCAGGCCGATGGGTGGTGTGATAAGCGAGATTTCCGTCACCACCACGACGATGATCCCGAACCAGATCAGGGCGGTTTCTCCGGTGATATCGCCTTCGAAAAACCCCAAGGACGCGATCAAAGGAGCGAAGACCGGCACGGTCAGTGTGATCATGGACAAGCTTTCAAACACGGCGCCCAGAACGATGTAGATCAAAATTATGATCAGCAGAATTGTGAATGGCTCCAGCCCGGCCCCCTGAACCAGCGCCAGCAGGTCATCCGGTAATCTTGCGCGTGTAATCAAACGGTTGAAGATATCCGCGCCGATCAGAAGGACGAACAATCCAACAGATGTTTTTACCGTCTGAACCAGTGCTTCGATCAACCCCTTGAACGTGAACCGGCCGATTAGGACCGAAATGACGATCGCGCCAAATGCACCCACGCCCGCCGCCTCGTCTGCGGTGAAGACGCGGCCGTATAGTCCGCCAATGATCAGCGTGAACAGCGCAAGGATCGGAAGGACACGCAGCAAAGCCTGCCGTGTTTCGGTCCACGAGCTTTTTTCTCCGGCGGGACCGTACTCGGGCTTGCGCCAGACGACGAAGGCGACGGCGCCCAGATACAGCAATATGCCCAGAAGGCCCGGCAAAATGCCTGCCAAAAACAGTTTCCCGATGGATTGACCGGTCAAAAAGCCGTAGATGATCAGGATAATGCTGGGTGGGATAAGTATGCCCAATGTACCGCCCGCGGCGACGGACGCGGTGGACAGACTATCGTGATAGCCAAACTTTCGCATTGGCGGTAGGGCCACCTTGGACATGGTTGCGGCTGTGGCCAGCGACGAGCCTGATACAGCAGAAAAGCCACCGCAGGCCAAAATCGTCGACATCGCCAAACCGCCCGGTAACCGCCCGACCAACGTGTAGGCGGCGCGATATAAGTCCAGCGCCATGCCGCTTTGTGCGACGATCATTCCCATGAAGATAAACAACGGTATCACCGACAGCGCGTCGTTCTGCGTTACGTCCAGTATCGAATCTGCTGCCGGGCCCAACCCTGCGGACCAGCGCCCGTCCCTCAGATAAACGAACCCGACAGCCCCGATAAATCCCATTGCGATGCCGATCGGAACGCGCAGCAACACAAGGAAGATGACCAGCGCAAAAGCAATCAGTGAGACTTCCATCTTGGTCAGAGTCCTTCAGGATCGGTCGGCCGTATGATTTTGAGAAAGGCACTGACCGCCAACAACACGCCAGTCAAACTCACGATGAGTGCGATGAAATAAATGAGCGGGTATTTTGGGATGAACAGCAACTCGCTGGTTGCGCCGCGCTCAAGCGCCTTGTCCGCGCGCGCGAACAGCCACACTGCCATTGTCAGCAAGCAAAGCGATGTAAGCGCGTCGATACAACGGTTTCGCCAAAATGCAGCGCGTCGTGTGAAGAGGTGGTCAAGCAGGTCGACGTCTATCTGTTCACGCCGCAGGGTGACCACGGGAAATGCGAAGAAGATAGACAATGCCAGCAGGATTTGCGCCAGATCCTGACGCCCGAAAATCGGTGCGTTGAAGATATAGCGACCAATAACCTCGACAACTGTCAGGCCCATAACGAGCATAAGGCAAAGGCCGCTGCCCAATAGACATAAGCGGGCAAACCAGTGGCTTGCCCGTTTTAGGTTCGATTGTGCGCTCATTTCGCGCTGTATTCGGACATGGTGTCCCGGATCAGTTGCATTGCGGCTTCTGCGTCGACGCCTTTGCCTGAGACTTCCTCAAGCACTGATGCCTGTATCTGCGGCACCAGTGTCTCAAATGGGGCGGCTGCATCACCTTCAAGGTCAATGATCTGCCCTGAAGCAGCCTGCGCATCCAGACCCCTTTGGTTGCCGACGTCCCAGGCCTTACCCGCGAAGGCCGAGAAATCCTCGCCCAATGCCGCGCGGATAGCTGCGGCATCCTCTTCGCCGACAGACTCGAGGAACTCTTCACTCATGATGATCGAGAAGGAGCCGCGATAGAATCCACCCGGTACGCGATAGGTGTAGGGTAGAACTTCGGTCAGGCGTAGAATGGCAATCGTGTCACCCGGAAAGAATGTCCCGTCAGCTACACCGTTAGAAACAGTTTCATAGACTTTGGGCGCGGCAACCTGAACGCCCGCCATATTCAGACCTTTGAGGACATCCCCCATGACGCCACCGCCCGAACGGATCTTGAGGCCCGCGACATCGTCAAGCGAGCTGACTTCCTTGGACAGGTGCAACATACCCGGGGCATGGACCATCATGGCAACCGGAACAACGCCGTCATGTTCATTGGCCACGGCCAGATATTGCTCGTGCGCACGCCAATGGGCCGCAGATGCAGCAGCAGAGTCACCTTCAAGACCCGGAATTTCGATCAGTTTGGTGGTGACAAAGCGGCCCGGGTTATACCCGTGGAAAATCCAGGCCGCATCCGCGCCGCCGTCTTCGATCAGGTCGGCCTGCGCCGGGGGTGAGGCCAGATTATATTCGATGGCGCCGGTCACACGACCATCGGTTGCTTCTTCGATGCGTGAAATGAACTCTGGCCAGATGATCTCGTTCACGATGTGACTGGGTGGCAACCACGAGGAAACCACCATTGTTTTTTCTGCCCAGGCGGCAGTTCCTGCCAGCAACGCGGAAATCCCCAGCCCAAAGGCAGCAAGCGTCTGTTTCATGTTATCCTCCCATAACAAAAGCTGCGTGCAGCTTTGGACTACAGTTTCATAAACCAACCGGTCGGTCAACTATACTGGCGCGCGGATTTTCCTAAAAACAATTGCCGTCGTGTCAGTTGGCGAATGCAGCGGGATTCAATCTGGGCAGATCAGCCATCACCTGGGTCACGCGATGATGGCACCGTGCAAGTGGTCCTTGCGGGATCATCGAAATGTGAGCCCAACTGGAATTGCGCAAAGCTATTTTGCGCCAGTAATGCAGCAGCAGCAGCCGGACTGCAGCCAAGGAAAGGGGTGGCAGATCGCTGATGCCTGGACGCTCGGCAATTTCACAAAGCTTTTGCGCCAGAACCAAAGTTTGAGAGGGAACAATTCGATCTGAAAACCAGTCTGGTATATGGTCCGTATCTGCCTGCAGTCCAAGCGCCGCACCGTCGCTTAGAACGGCTTCGACAGGCACCAGCAGCAATGATCTTTCAATGCGAATAGCCGGGTCTGGGGCGGCATAATCACTTTTGGTCAAAAGCAACTGCCATCCTTGCGGGTATTTTACGTCTTGCCTGTAAACATCTTCGTAGGCGGCGCGTGTCTCGGTCAGACCAACATCCGAAAGGCTATAGGTCACTTCGCGCCCTGATTTTGTCGACACAATCCAACCGTCTTTCCTGAGCCGGTGCAGCGCGACCCGTATGGCCTCGGTTCTTACGCCGACATGTCCCATCAGCAGGCCTAGCTCCTTGCCCGTGATGTGGTGGTCGCTGAGGTCGCCAAACAGCGTGACAATCAGCGACCATGTCTTGATCGGCTCAAGGTTGCACAGGTCGTCAATCAGGGAGTCGGCGGCTGTCAAAATCGGGTCTTTCCAAAGCGCTTAAATGGAAGTTGACCCTTTAGTTACCACGCCATCGCGCCATGTGGCTATGAGAAAACCCTAAGGTTCATCGCGATGATTGGCGTTCAAGGTCAGCAACTCGTATTCGGCGGCAAGATCACCGTCGCGGTTAAGAAGGGTGACTTTCCACCGGACCTCACCATAGTCCTGATTTCGCGGCGACTTTTGCATCACGGTCAGACGAACGCGAATGCTGTCTCCCGCCTGAATTGGCTTGAGGAACCGCAAGTTATCCAGCCCTGTATTGGCCAAAACTGGTCCCTCGTCCGGTTGAACGAACAGACCGGCGGCGAAGCTCAGCAGCAGATAACCGTGCGCAACACGGCCCGGAAAGAATGGGTTCCGCTTGGCCGCTGCATCATCCATGTGGGCATAAAACGTGTCGCCGGTGAAATGGGCAAAGTTCTCGATGTCGTCCAGCGTAATTTCACGTTCCGCGGTGTGCAGGGTTTCCCCGATTTCAAGCGCGTCGAATGTGCGGGTGAACGGATGGTCGTGACTGGTTATTTCGTTTGCACCCGGCACCCATTTACGCCCGATGGCCGTCAGGATGTCGGGGCTGCCCTGAATGGCGGTGCGTTGCATGTAATGCATTACGCCGCGAATACCGCCCATCTCTTCGCCGCCGCCCGCGCGACCGGGCCCGCCATGCACCATATGCGGCAGGGGTGACCCATGGCCTGTGCTTTCTTTCATCGAGGTCCGGTTGTTGAAATACAGTCGCCCGTGGAACGGCCCGGCACCCAAGGCGACAGTTCTGGCGACGTCGGGATCGTTCGTGATGACCGATGCCACGAGGCTACCGCCACCCCGGTTGGCCATGTGGACCGCGTGTTCCAGATCGCGATAGGGCATGACGGTTGAAACGGGGCCGAACGCCTCGACCGAATGCAGCAGGTTGGCTGTGTCCGGCGACGCGCAATGAAACAGCATCGGCGGGACAAATGCACCTTTGTCTCGATCCGCTCCATGCACCACGAAGCCATCGGGGTTTCCGAAAACGCGGTCCGCCTCTTGCCCGATTAGGGCGGCTTTTTCCAGAACATCCCGTCTTTGGGCCTGGGACACGAGGGCACCCATTTGTGTTTCTTTGGCCGTGGGGTCCCCAATGACGACCGATCCAAGCCGTTTACTTAGGGCGTCAATCACGGCCTCGACCTGAGATGCCGGGGCCATTATGCGGCGTATGGCGGTGCATTTCTGGCCTGCCTTGGTGGTCATTTCGCGGGTGGCTTCTTTGATGAACAGATCAAATTCGGGTGTGCCTGCCACGGCATCGGGGCCGAGGATCGACGCGTTGAGGCTGTCTTGTTCCGCGATGAAGCGCGTTGCGTTCCCCTGGAAACACGGCGCGCCGCGCAGTGTTTTCGCGGTTGCAGCCGAACCGGTAAAGCTGACTGCGTCTTGCCCGCCCAAATGATCCAGCAAATCTCCGAGCCCGCCGGAAATCAACTGAATGGCACCTTCTGGCACCAGGCCGCTATCCAGCATGATCCTCACGCAGCGTTCGGCAACATAGCAGGTCGCCGTCGCCGGTTTTATGATTGCGGGAACCCCAGCCAAAAGCGTTGGGGCCAGCTTTTCAAGCATACCCCAAACAGGAAAATTGAAGGCATTGATGTGAACGGCCGCTCCGGTCAGCGAGGTACAGATATGCTGCCCCAGAAAGGTGCCGTGCCGGGACAGCCGTTCGACCTCACCATCCAAATAGATGGTGTCGTCCGGCATTTCACGGCGACCTTTGCTGGCATAGACCATCAATGTGCCGATACCGCCGTCAATGTCGATCAGGTGATCTTTCTGCGTCGCGCCCGTCGCGAATGAAATGTCATAAAGGGCTTGTTTGTGCTGTCCCAAGTGCGCCGCCAACGCCTTGAGCATGCGCGCACGATCATGGAACGTCATCCCGCGCAGGGCAGGCCCGCCCTTTGAGCGCGCGAAGTCCAACATGGCCCCAATGTCCAGCGCAGTGTTCCCGGCCCTTCCAATCAACTCACCGGTTACGGCCGAGCGGATTTCGCGGGCTGAACTGTCGCATCCGGTCCACTGTCCGGCGATGTAGCTTTCAACGTTTTGTACAGTCATGAGGCGGTCCTTGCGTCTGGGTTCGGTGTGACTCAACTCATTAATTGACCTACCGGTCGGTTTATGAAATGTTTAAGTACAGGGCGGAGGAAGATCAAGGAGAATGTGGTGTCCATGACGGTGGGAAGCACGGGCCGGGTAAAAGGCAAATTGGTCGTTTGTTTGTTAAATTCCAAAGGCCGCAAGCATGACGCCTAAAGAGCGCGCGGAACGTGCGGCGCAAGCCATGTGGCGCGAGGACAACGCTAGCCCTTGGGTTGGCATGCGCATTGACGACGTCGATGAGGGCAGGGCGACACTGTCCATGATGATCGAGAAACACCATACCAACGGACATGGTATCTGCCATGGCGGTGTGATCTTCATGCTGGCCGACAGCGCCTTTGCGTTTGCCTGCAACAGCAGAAATCAGTCCACCGTCGCGCAGCACAACAATATCTCATACATTGCGCCGGGCCGATTGGGTGACCGGCTTTTCGCCGATGCGCGCGAAGTCAGCCTGACCGGGCGAAACGGCATTTATGACGTCACCGTCACCAACCAGAAAAACACAGTGATCGCAGAATTTCGAGGCTGCTCCCGCGCCATTCCGGGCCAGCTTTTTGAGGAATAGGGGAGGAGCCCATGAAAGACCTGACGCCAGCCCGAGACAGGCTCGACCCGATCGAAATAGCATCCACAGACGAAATTCGCGACTTGCAATTGCAACGTCTGCAATGGTCATTAAAGCACGCATATGAAAACGTCCCCTTTTATCGGCAAAGGTTTGATGCCGCAGGGGTGCATCCGGATGATTTGAAATCGCTGGCGGACCTGTCGAAGTTCCCATTCACCTACAAGGATGACCTGCGGGCTAACTACCCCTTTGGCCTTTTTGCTGTCCCGCGTGAACAGATCGTGCGTGTGCACGCATCATCAGGGACGACGGGCAAACCGACAGTTGTCGGGTATACGCGCGGGGATATCGACAACTGGGCAAAGCTGGTCGCACGGTCGATGAGGGCCAGCGGAACCAAGCCCGGTGACATCGTCCATATTGCTTATGGCTATGGCCTGTTCACCGGCGGGCTTGGCGCGCATTACGGGGCTGAGGAATTGAATTGCACGGTCGTACCTGTTTCGGGCGGAATGACAGAACGGCAGGTGATGCTGATACAGGATTTTAAACCCAGTACGATCATGGTGACCCCGTCCTATATGCTCAACATCCTTGAACAGTTTCATGCCGCCGGAATAGACCCGCGGGACAGTTCGCTGGATGTGGGGATTTTTGGCGCTGAGCCCTGGACCAACGCGATGCGAGCCGAGGTCGAGGCCGCGTTCGACATGCATGCGGTTGATATCTATGGCCTGTCGGAAATCATGGGTCCCGGTGTGGCTAATGAATGCGTCGAGACCAAGGACGGCCTACACATCTGGGAGGATCATTTCTACCCCGAGATCATCGACCCCGAAACCGGAGAGGTCTTGCCAGACGGTGAGATCGGAGAGTTGGTCTTTACAACGCTAACCAAAGAAGGGCTGCCGATGGTACGTTACCGCACGCGCGACCTGACCCGGCTGATGCCCGGAACGGCGCGGTCGATGCGGCGGATGGAGAAGATTACCGGACGTTCCGACGACATGATCATTCTGCGCGGCGTGAATGTCTTTCCGACCCAAATCGAAGAACTGGTTCTGGCGACCCCCGAACTCGCGCCGTATTTCCAGATTGAACTGACTCGCTCGGGCCGGATGGACGCGATGACCGTACATGTCGAAGCCGCGCCTGATGCAGCAGCGGATGCAGCACGGGATACCATGGCCGGGGCCTTGTCTAAGAAGATCAAAGATACGATAGGGATCGGAACCACAGTAAGTGTCGGTGTGCCCGGCACTGTCGAACGCAGTCAGGGCAAGGCCCGACGTGTTATCGACAACAGACCAAAGGAGTGAGCCCGTGGCGCGCACGATCGCAAAAGACCACGATAAAAAACGGCAGAGCATCCTTTCGGTTGCGGCCAGTGTTTTTGCCCGCGAAGGGATTGCACGTGCCTCGATGAACCAGGTGGCGAAAAGCGCGGGCATATCGAAAGCCAACATCTATCACTACTACGACAGTAAAGAGGCGTTGCTGTTCGATATTCTGGATTCCTATCTTTCCGAGTTGAACGACCGCGTCTCTTCGGTCGAATTGGAAGGCAAACCGCCCGAAGAACAGTTGCATCTGGTCTTGCGAGAATACCTTCTGGCTTATGAAGGGATGGATTATGAACACAACATTCAGAGCGAAGGGGTCTCACTGCTGCCCGACGCCATGCAGACGGTGCTGAAAGCCTATCAAAAGGATATGGTCACTCAGATGAGTGGTATTCTGGATGCGGTGAGCGGCGGTAAGTTGAGCTCGCAGCCCAGGTTGTTGCGCGAATTGACGATGTCGGTTTTTGGCATGTTGAATTGGTATTACATGTGGCACCCAAAGGCGACTCGATCAGATCGCGAAGGTTATGCAAGAACTATCACGCAATTTACTGTTGCAGGTCTGCCCGGGGTTCAGGCCGACAGTTAGTGGCCTGCCTCATCGTAATCCCACATCACTTTGTCTGAGACTGGGAAACACTGACAGGTCAGAACAAAACCAGCTTCCACTTCGTAATCTTCCAGTGCGTGGTTTGCCACCATTTCGACTTCGCCTTCTACAACCCGTGCTTTGCACGTGGAACACACCCCTGCTTTGCAGGCGTGAGGCGCGTCGAGGTTTTCAGCAAGCGCGGCTTCCAACAGGCTGGTATCCTTTGGAATGGTCAGGCTGCGGCTAACGCCGCCCAGTGTAACCCGCCCCTTGATGCCTGCATCGTCAATGGCTTTTGAGGTTGGGCGGGTTTTGGCTCGGCCCGGTTGGGAAGAGGCGAACAACTCGAACCGGATCTGATCCTTTGTCAAACCGTGATCCTTGAGCGATTGCGAAATCGCCAGCATCATAGGCTCCGGCCCGCAGATGTACGCCATCGAGACAGAGCCTATGTCGATCCAATGCCGAAACAGAGCCGCGCATTTTTCACCGTCGACCCTCCCCCGGAACAGGTCAATCTCCTGACTGTCATCTTCAAGTATGTGAACGATGTTCAACCGGTGCAGGTACCGGTTTTTCAGGTCCTCTAGCTCTTCCCGGAACATGATCGTGTTTGGGGTTCGGTTCGCGTAGACAAGTGTAAACCGGGCAGAGGGGTCTTCGGACAGGGCGGTTTTCAGGATCGACAATACCGGTGTGATGCCCGATCCCCCCGCAAATCCCAGATAGTGCGGGGCATCGGTTTCCACCGCCGCATGAAAATTACCCATGGGTGGCATTGCGGTCATAACATCGCCCACTTGCAGTTCTGTGTTGGCCCAGTTGGAAAAGGCACCACCATCAACGCTTTTGATCCCGACCTGCAAAACACCTTCATGTGGTGCCGCGCAGATAGAGTAGGAGCGCCGCAATTCCTCACCGTCAAAGTCCCGCTTGAACGTAAGGTATTGGCCCGGCGCAAAGGCAAATCTGTCTGGGCTTTCGGGTTTCAGGGTCACAATAACTGCGTCGCGGATCGTTTTTTGGATGTCCGTCACGGTCAGGGGGTGAAACGTCGCCATAGCTCAAGACCTCAGATACATTTGAAATAGTCGAAGGGTTCCAGACAGTCCTGGCAGCGCCATTGCGCTTTGCAGGGGGTCGAACCGAATTGGCTGATCTTTTCAAACCGGTCCGACTTGCAGTGCGGACACCGCGTTGGACCGCCCGCGGGTTGCGGCGGAGCAATGCCGAACTCCTCCAGCCGGGTGCGGGCTTTTTCCGATAGCCAGTCGGTCGTCCAGGGTGGCGCGATACGGGTTTGGATCTGCAGATTTACAATCCCGTTTGTGGCCAGAGCCGTTTCTATGTCCATTGATATCACCGCCATCGCAGGGCAGCCGGAATAAGTGGGTGTAACGGTCACCGTCACTGCGTCGCCGGACACGGAAACATCCCGGATCACCCCAAGATCGACCACCGAGATCACCGGGATTTCGGGGTCGGGGACGCCTTCGAGCCAGTCCCAAATCTGTGCTTCGGTCACAGGCATTGCGGCTACCAAGTCGCTCCGGGGTAAGAGCGTTGGAGGGTTTGCATAACCGCCAGCATGTGTCCCAGATGCTCGGTGTGCCGAAACCCGGTGCGCCCACCTGATTGGGCAAATGCTCCCTCGGGCAATGTCAGGCAAGCTTCAGTCAACACGCGTTCAACCGTTTCCAGCCAGACGGAGTGTAGATCCGAGGGCAACGGCGCGACCCCCGCTTCGGCCATGGCGTTATCGGTGGCATCGTCCTTGAAAACCTCTCCGCTATAAGGCCAAAGGAACGTCAGCGCGTCCGTCATGCGGCGGTTGCTTTCTTCTGTCCCATCCCCCAAAGCAATCACCGTGTGAGAGGATCGGTCGAGGTGATATAGCGCCTCTTTCAAGCACTTGGCTGCGATCTCGGCCACGCGCGTGTTTTTCGAGTCCTGCAAGCGTGTCAGCCACGGTACCTGAAAGGCATCAAACAGGAACTGGCGCATTTGCGTCCTCCCAAAGTCGCCATTTGGCACTTCGAGCATCAGAAGGTTTCGATAATCGTAAACTTCGCGCAGAAAGGCCAGATCATCGGCGGTTCGCCCGGCACCTTCGACCTCACCGGCATATCCCAGCCACAACTGGGTCTGGCCGATCAAATCCAGAGCCATGTTCGCCAGCGCGATATCTTCTTCTAATACCGGAGCGACCCCGCACCATTCCGAAGTACGATGACCCAGCACAAGGGCATTGTCCCCCTGCCTGAGAAGGAACTCGAACAGAGGGCTTTCAGCAGCAGAGACTGTCATCACATTTTCCCAACTTCTTCCGGGATGTCGTAGAATGTCGGGTGCCGATAGACCTTGTCACGGGCCGGATCGAATAACGGTCCTTTGTCCGAGGGGTTGGAGGCTGTGATCTTTTCGGCTTCGATGACCCAGATGCTGACGCCTTCGTTGCGGCGCGTGTAAACGTCGCGCGCGTTGCGAATTGCATGCTCGGCATCTGCGGCGTGCAACGATCCGACATGGCGGTGGCTCATGCCGTGCTGTCCGCGGATAAAGACCTCCCACAGGGGCCATTCGTTTTCATGTGTCATCGGGTTACTCCGCAGCTTGAGAGCGTTTCTGGGATTTGCGCGCATGGGCAAGCATTGCCTCGCGCACCCACGCGCCATCATCCCACGCCTTGCGACGTGTGTTCAGACGCTCGGCGTTGCAGGGGCCATTGCCGGATATCACTTCGAAGAATTCCGACCAGTCTGGTTCGCTGAACTCGTAATGGCCGGTCTCGTCTATCCAGCGCAGGTTTTCATCGGGGATCGTCAGGCCCAGAAACTCGGCCTGTGGAACGGTTTCATCGACGAATTTCTGGCGTAACTCGTCGTTGGTGTTGATCTTGATTTTCCAGGCCATCGATTGCGCGGAATGCACGCTGTCCTTGTCCGACGGACCGAACATCATCAACGCAGGATACCAGAACCGGTTCAACGCATCCTGTGCCATGCGTTTTTGATCAGCGGTGCCTTCTTTCGCCATTTTTATCATGATGTGATAGCCTTGACGCTGGTGAAAGCTCTCTTCCTTGCAGATGCGAACCATTGCGCGCGCATATGGCCCATAGGAGGTACGCTGCAGCGGCACCTGATTCATGATTGCAGCCCCATCGACCAGCCAACCGACCGCACCCATATCCGCCCAAGTAAGGGTGGGGTAGTTGAAGATGGACGAATACTTCATCCGCTCGGAATGAAGCATTTCCACCAGCTCATCCCGGCTGACGCCAAGCGTTTCAGCCGCACAATACAGGTAAAGCCCGTGTCCCGCCTCATCCTGTACTTTGGCCAGCAGATTGGCCTTACGTTCAAGCGTGGGTGCGCGGGTGATCCAATTGCCCTCGGGCAGTTGGCCGACGATTTCGGAATGGGCGTGCTGACCGATCTGCCGGATCAGCGTCTTGCGATAGGCCTCGGGCATATAGTCCTTTGGCTCAATCTTTTCCCCCCGGTCGATACGATCCTGAAAGGCTTTGTCCTCGGGGCTCATGTCGTCCCGTGATTGAACGCCCTTACCGGTGGACTTGACCATCTGTGCATACATGCTTGCGTCCTCCTCAAACGCAAAAACCCGCATATGCGGAGGCCGCGTCTGATCCTGTTTTTGGATCAGAATTGGGTCTTGTTGACTCTATTATGTTACGAAAATACTAAAGTTACAATGTTTTTGTAACATTAAATTCCCCGCGGGTTTGCTTGAGATATTTCCACGCCTAATCAATAAAATATCCGACCAGAACAGGAGGTGACCGGCATGCACAGTTCAACGGTGAATATCATTGGGGCCGGGCGGGTGGGTCAAACGATTGCCCGGCTTCTGCAGGGCAAAGACGGCTATATTCTTCAGGATGTTTTGAATGCGCGTATGCAATCTGCGCAGGATTTTGTTGAGCTGATCGGTCAGGGCAGGGCCGTTGATAATTTTGCTGAGTTGCGTGCGGCGGATGTTTGGATGCTGACCGTACCGGATACTCAGATTCATCGCGTTGCCGAGCAGATTGCCAAGGCTTATTCAGCCAGCCCGACGCCTTCGGTGGCCTTGCATTGTAGCGGATTCTTTCCTGCCGATCAGATGGCACCACTGCGATCCTTGAACTGGCGGCTGGCCAGTGTTCACCCGGTTCTGTCTTTTGCCGATCCTCTGACCGCCGCGCGTCAGTTCAATGGGGTGCTTTGCGGTGTTGAAGGTGATCCAGAAGCGACGGAAGTGGCCACAACTATGTTCGAAGCGCTTGGTGCCAAGTGCTTTCCAATTAAGTCAGAAGGCAAAAGCCTGTACCACGCAGCGGCGGTCATTTCGAACAACTTCACGGTCGTTTTGCAAGCTATTGCACGTGAAGCATGGGACGCAGCCGGTGTTCCGGATGACGTCGCCCAACAGTTGAAAGAAACGCTGCTTCGTGGGACGTGCGATAATGTTTGCGCGCAAGGACCCAAGGCCGCTTTGACAGGTCCGGCGGCAAGAGGTGACGATTTCGTGGTCGAAACGCAAGGCCGGGATGTCGGTGACTGGCATCCTGTCGCTGGGCGCATTTACAGCGATCTGAGCGCGTTGGCAAAGTCCCTGAGCAAAAGTGGAAAAACACGCTCAGCAGGGGACTGATTTTATGTGATCAGCAGGGAAAAGCGCTCGACGACCCAGATCAATGCAACAACCGAAATCGAGGCGGCAATGAAAGCCCGCGCCCCGATCCAAACGGATGTCGGCATTCGCCTGAGGATAACGACCAACGGCCATGTCACCAGAACGATCATCAACTGTCCGATCTCGACGCCGACATTAAAGGCCAGAAGGCTTTGCCAGACATTGTCCGCGTCAACCTTCAGAATTTCGCGCAGCATGAACGAGAACCCAAACCCGTGCAAAAGCCCGACACCAGCCGTTACGCCAGCCGCAACAAGGTAAGAGTGTTTGCCCCCCGATCTTTGAAACACGGCGTCGGCGGCCGCTAGAATGATGGTCATGGCGATTGCCGTTTCAACGGCCGGAATGAACCAAGGCGCTGAAGGTGCCAGACCGAAAAACCCCATGATCAAAGTCACGCTGTGGCCCAGCGTGAAACCTGTCACCCGCGCAAGCAGGGCCTTTAAATTCAGCGATCCGATTACCATGCACAGGACAAACAGAACATGATCAATGCCCTCAATTATGTGCCGGACGCCTTCAACGACAAAAGTGGCAGCGGCAGAGGATGCAGTTCCAGTGATTTCGATAGGTTCGGCCAGCAACCCCTTGGCGCGGTAGGTTTGCGTTTCACCGTTGTGATAATTCAGAATAAGGTTGGCAGTTTCGTCCTGGCCCGCCAGACCGGGGTTGGACAACATCGACAGCGCATAGGCGGCATCTGACGCATCACCGAACGTCAGCCATATATCAACGACGGTATCACCCACGTAAACTTGCTGATCGCTGCCTATGTTGATGGCAGTCGCTGCCAAGGCTTCTGTTGCCTCGGCTTTTGTCGCAAAGCCCGGCTCTTGACCGATGGGATAGACTTTCAGATTGACGATATGACCTTGGAGCCTGCCATCGGCCTGCTCGATTACAAGCTCGTTGAGGACAATATCCGCAAGGGCAAATGGCGCGCGCCTGAGCGCCTCAACATCGACCAAGTGCATGACAACACCGTCTTGCAATTCATTGGTTGTGAAAGGTGCAGGGCGGGGCAGGCCGTCTGCCCCGGCAGGCCCAACTTTATCCGCCAGAATATAAGCCATCGGCGTGCGCAGCATCACATTTAGCCCGCTGTCGTCTCGGACGACATGAAATATGCGAACATTCTGGTTCAGGTTGAAATGCGCCCAGGCCCCACCTGCGACAGACAGATATGATAAAACCAGTACCGCAAAACGTATTGCAAATCGCATTATGTCATCCTTGCTTCTGCGCGTTCAGGACGGTCAAGCCATCCAGATGCCATTGGTCGCCATGCCGCGACACGTTCATCAAACCGCGAAACAGCACGGATTGCTGATGCAGGTGTCCCCAATGACCGCCGCTGACCCGTGCTGTCCAATTCGCGATAATCTGGTAAGAGTTTCTGTCTTTGTCGGACGTCAGCCCCTCAATCTGCAGGTCGACGATCTTATCAGTCTGCGCCAATGCCCCTGAGGGAAGGCTCAAGGACAAGCCCCGACGCAACTCATCGCGGATTTGATCGCGGTTGTCTGGCGCGACAAACGGCTCCAACGCGGTTTCCAGCCCCTCCGCGTCAGGTTCCAGCATCGCGACGCTTAGATTGCCAAGCAGTCCCTGAACAACTTGGTGAGTGGTTACTTCATCCGGTGCAGCGGCGGTCATCATTGGCAGGGCATTGCGGATTGGAATGGTCAGCAGCGCCGCTGTCGTGAAGGCTCCAAGCATCACGGCAAAAACGGTTCTTCGACTGGTGTTCGTGCGCAGTGCGAGTCCCGCGCAAATGAGGGCCGCCAAGCCAAACCCGATCGAAAGCATCGGGAGGGAGACCAAACCGGCGGACTTTACGACAACGGGTTGCGTTATGGGGTTTTCCCAAGACGTCAGATGATTGTTCCAAACCACGGTCGGGTCCGATTTGTAGATTTGCGAGGGGACGGCCCCGGCAGGGTCGCTTAGGGTGACCGGAATAATATCGGTCCCGTCGGGGAAAAGTTGCCATGTCATATCTACGCGATCGGCCAGCGTAGCGTTTGGATAGGACAATACAGCGCCCATCAACATGGTTGTCCGTTGCGCCTCGGCCTCGTCGGGTAATACGCGCAACCCGTCTGCACCGACCGCGATCCGCGAGACCTGAACGTCGCGGGGCAATACGTTTGTACCGTTGATTGACAGGGGGTTGTGCTGTTCAAAAAAGGATGCAGCTTCCGACTTCACCCGCGCCACCTGATCCGGTGAAAGGCGTTCCGCCGGACCCAAATTCAGGTCTGCCCATGCTTCAAAGTCCTTCAGCCGAAAGATTATTTCATGGCGAACTTCCCGGGGCTCCATCGACAGGAACGACATGAGAGGGGACTTGTGATGGCGCGTCAGATTCGGGTTTTCAAACGTTGTAAACCAGGGGTCTTCCCAGTTGGGCAGCATTGTTTCCGGGCGGGACAGGTATCGGTAATCGGTTACGGGCACCCCGAGATGTTCGGCGACCATACCAATTGAGGCTAAAGGAATGCCGTTTTCATTTAGTGGCGGCGTAAACGTGATCTGTGTCGGCTGGCCTTGGAATTGGAATTCCATTTCAACAAATACAACGTCTTCGCTTCGGGGCCGCGGAGCTATCACTTTGCTGGCGGCGGTCAGTCTGGGTGTTCTGCGGCGAACATCTATCGACCGGACCACTGGGGTCAGAGTTTTGCCATCTGCCGCCACACCAAAGGTTCGCCCCGTCCGGGCCGCCAACGCGCGCCCTGTTCCATCATCGGGCGCAACAAAAAACGGATAGTCGCCAAGGTCTATTTCCAGCGCGACGCGAACGCGGCCGTCTTCGACCAACAGCTCTGCAAAATTGGGAGCGGTCTCGCCGCCATAAGGGGATACGAGGTCTGCAGCACTATCCTTGGGCCTGATCAACACGCAGGCCAAAAACAATGCCCAAAAACACCAGTTCACCGACCGTGCGAGCGTCTTAGAAACGAAAAGTGATAGCCGCATAAAGACCGTTTTTACTGACGTCATAATCAAACTCTCCGTCAGGCTGATCTGTCGAAAAGTCGATGACATAGAACTGATACCCAAAGCGCAGTGATGTGTTCTCCCAACTTTTCCAGTCAAACCCGGCCAGAACGAGGTATCGCTGATCATCCCCGTTCAGGCCGAAACTGATCAGTTCACCTCGAGCCGCGAAGTTCCACCTTTCATTTATGTCTGACACGCGGCGAATGGCAACCATCGGTTCAGCCCAATGTCCTACCCGACCCGGTTCCGGCGATGTCGAATTACTGCTCATCTCCGGGGTAGGGGAACGTTTGCCCCAACACTTCTGACGCTTCTTCGTAGATTGGGCGGAGTACATCATCCACATCGTCGATCCCGTCCAGAGTGAACTGTGAAAACGTCATGACCTCTTGTGGTACGCCTGCTTTTTCCGAGAAATCGATACGGTCTTGCATATCGGGCGCCTGTGCGGGTGCGGCCAGTGGCGGCGCCCATGTGTTTTCTTCTGTGACCGCCATGCGAACTGAGATGTCATCCTTGGTGACGTTCCAGACCATGAAATCGTCTGCAAGGGTCAGTGGTCCGTCATAAGTGGAGCGTATTCTTTCATAGACACCGTTGGCCGTGTCGAAGTCATTGAAAAAGTGATAGGCGACGGCCATGCGGGGTTTTATGTCGCTCATGACTTTTCCAAAGGCTTCGGGGGCCGTGTGAACCTGTGTTCCCACCAGAAGGGCGGATTCGGGTGTAAATTTCATTTTCGTGACCAATTCCGGCACCGCAATAAAACACTCATGGATCGCTAGATCGGCATTTTGCGCGTGTTCCTTGAACCATTTGTTAGGATACGTGTCAGAGCTAAAAACAAACTTCAGACCGTTCCATTCCAATGCATAGCTGACCGACCCATCAATGGCGTGAATTGCCGGGAAGGAACGAATGGTAACATCGTTGTTTTCGTAAACAATCTGGTTCTCACCGGTGTAGTCAAACTCGTTTATCTCGAGGTTATAGCCCCGGAAATCTGTGTTTCCCGCCCTTGCTGCAAGGTCCCATGTCAGCATCCTGCGCATGTTCTCCAACGCATACGCCGTGCCGAGCTCCTCCACTGGGCCGCTTGGCCCCCACACGCGCAATGGCACGTTTCGCCCCATCAATGCACCGCCGATAAAGAGGTCATGCAAGGCCCCGAAATGGTCAGTGTGGAGGTGCCCGATAAAGACCTTGTCCAAATAGTTGTAGGGGATTTACAATGATGAAATTCGTTCCGCTGAACCTGATCCGATGTCGAACAGGAACTTGTCGCCGTTTCCCAATTCAACAAGGAAACACGCCGCAGCCTGTGCTGCACGCGTGGTTGGCATCCCGGTGCCGCAGGCGATGACCCGCATCTCGTCTTCAGCCAGATCTTCGGTGTTCGGGTAATAAACGTCACGGGGGCGGTCGCGCACTATTGTTGGCGAAACCTCCTCGGTTTCTTGTGCATAGGCGGCATTTGGTACGAACAAAGCCTCCATGGCGTCGGTGAAGGTCTGGGGCGCTATAGCCCACGCGCCAAAGACCAGCCCAATCGAAAAGTGTTTGCCGAGATGTGAAAAACGTGTGCGCGGTGACATGGATTTCCCCTTTGTGATCAAATGACAATGCAATTCGGATCGCAGACCAGTAAGGCTTACCTGCGGGGTGTACCCTTTTAATTTTGCACCGTGATGGCACTTCGCGCAAGTGAATCACGGTGAAAATCCGGGTGACTCACGTCGAATTAATTGCAAGTATCTGAATGTGATGGCCGCTTCAGATGGAATCTCGGAACAAGACAAGCGCCGTGCGCTTGCCAATGTGTTGGACGATACGCATTTCGATGGCGCGGATAGGTTGCGTTCTTTTCTAACCTATGTGGTTGAGGAAGAGATCGCGGGTCGGGGGGCCGATATTCGCGGAAAGACGGTCGCGCAGGATGTCTATGACCGCGACACGTCAGAAGGCATAGACCCGGAAAACGTCGTCCGCGTAGACGCACGGCGACTTCGGCAGCTTTTGGAACTGTATTACGAGGGCGTTGGTAAGTTTGACCCCGTTCGATTGCACATCGACACAGGAGGGTATCGCCCACGATTTGAGCCTGCGACGAAGGGTATTCAGCCCGAACCCCGTAAGTCAGAAAAAATATTTTGGTTGCCACTTACGACGTTCTCCGCAGGTGTGTTTTTGGGCGCGGTCTTGGCGGTCAGCTTTTTGCCTGTAACGTCGGAGCGGGATTCCGGTTCAAAGCCTGATAATGTTGCGGTGGGAAAGCTCGACTTGCTGCGTAACGCCGCGATTTATGAAAAGTCTCCGTCTGCTTTGCAGGCCTACAACCTTGCGCAACAGGCGCGCGTGATGACTTTCCCGATTTTTGATTTGCAAAGACAGATACTGGTCCTTTCAGTGTTTGAACGGGTCATCGAAATGGATGCAACCTATTTCGGAGGGTACGCAGGAGCGGCACAGACTCTGGCGACGCTGTCCATCCTGACCCCTGAGTTGCAGGAGAAATCTGACTACGCGACGGCTGCTATGGATTTCGCAAACGAAGCGATGCAACTGGCGCCCGAGCATGGGTGGAGCCAGTCGGCAAAAAGCTGGGCTTATTTTGCCAATGGGGATTATGAGACGGCTTTGACGCTTGGGCGGCGTGCATCCCAGCTTGACCCGGCAGACGGCGCCATTCTGGATTTTCTGGGTGATGTTGCCCTGTTTTCGGGTGACTTCGAAGAAGCTGTCGAAATTGCGGATCGTCTGTCTTTGCTGGAGTCCAGCAATCAACGGTTTGCCAATCGCAACATCTCTGGAGCGGCACATTTTCATCTTGGTGAATTTGAAACGACGATTGCAAGGTTTGAAGAGGCGAAGGAGCTGGGCGACCCTCTCAGCGCGCCGTCATTGGCTTATGTGACCGCTTCGTTAGCGGCTTTGGGACGCGAGCCAGAGGCGCGCGCGAAACTGGCAGAGCTGGAGCTTGCCTGGCCGGAAGTGCCGGTCGATGCGATGTTGAAAAGTATCTACAGGAAGGACGCACATGCAGCGGCGGTCATTGATAGGCTGGTCGCATTAGGGTGGACTGGACCGTCGCAAGAAACAGCGCCGTCGCAATAAAGGCCCGCCAATTATCAAGGCTCAAAGTCTTCGGTAAACTAGGTCGCTTTCCTGCGCGTTTGGTTCCTGATGCAAAATCTCAGTGACTTTCGCGTGAAGTGGCGATTTCCTGCATATGGGATCCGTTGCTCCGGCGTCGCCAGCCAATGCAAAGGCTTGACACCGACAGCCGCCAAAATCCAGGTCTTTTCGGTCGCAGCTCTGACAAGGTTCGGGCATCCAATCTGTTCCGCGATAGGCGTTGAAGGCTTGGCTTTTGTACCAGATATCTTCAAGCCCGGTGTCGCGGACGTTTTCAAACCTGAGATGGGTCAGTGTCTGGGCTGCGTGGCAGGGCAGTACCGTACCGTTGGGCGTAATGTTCAAACCGGTTGATCCCCACCCACCCATGCACGCCTTGGGAAAATCGGAATAGTAATCTGGCGGGACGAAATCAAAGGCCAGAACCCCCTGTAACCGACGGGCGGCCTGGGCCACTGTTTCCTTCACAGCCTGGGTCTGTTCCCGAGTCGGCAGCAGGGCGGCGCGGTTCTGCAGCGCCCAGCCGTGAAACTGGACACAGGCAACTTCGAGCCGTCGCGCGCCAAGTTCGACGGCCATTTCAATGGTTCGGTCCAGATCATCCAGATTCTTCCGGTGCATTACCGCGTTCAGCGTGAGCGGAATGCCCCTTTCCCGGATGTCTTTGGCAACGCTCATTTTGCGTTCGAACCCACCGCGATACCCGCCGATAAAATCTGCAAGGTTGGCGTTTGTGCCCTGAAGCGACAATTGGATGTGATCCAGTCCTGCGGCTTCCAGATTGTCCAGACGCTTGGGTGTCAATCCAATGCCTGATGTGATCAGGTTAGTATAAAGTCCAAGCCCAGCCGCGTGTTCCGTAAGTTCTTCGAGGTCGCGGCGCGAAGCGGGCTCTCCACCGGACAGATGTACTTGCAAAACACCAAGGTCGCGCGCTTGTCCCAGGACCTCTTTCCACGTTTCCGTGTCCAGTTCGGTCTCTTTACGCTCCAACTCGACCGGGTTGCTGCAATAGGGACAACTCAGCGGACAGCGATGTGTCAGCTCTGCAAGCAGGGCTATTGGCGCAGATGGGGTCATTCCTTCACCATTACGTAAAGCCGGCCGCGCAAGGCTTGCAGAAATCGCTGGACATCAGGTTCTACCTGTTCGGCTGGCGCGTTGTAGGTGGTGGCCAAATCCTGAACCAAGTCTTCAAGTCTGGTTATGCCGTCGATCCGTGACAGGATCGCAACTCCGATATCGTCCAGCTCGATGACTTTTTCGGGCGCCATCAAAACGGTTCGGTTGCGTTTCTCGTCGCGTTGTACGCGGACCCCGCGGGGCAGGTAAGGACGGTCGGTTTTGCGCAGCGCCAGGGTCATGCCATGCCTTCTCCGGGCTTCCATGCGCCGGGAGGGACCGCGCCCGGCGTGACATAAGCTGACCACAACGCGTCTAACTGGGCCCAAAGCACGTTGGTTTTGAATATCAGCGCGTTGCAAGCCATATCCTCTTTTTCGGCTGTATCCGCATGATCCAACACCCAGTTGAGGCCAAAGGCCACGTCTTTGGGTGCCTGAGTCAGGCGCTTACGGAAATAAGACAGGCTATCCGCGTTTGCGAAATCATAATGAGCTAACAGTCCTTCGATCCGTTGCTCGTGGATTTTGGGCGCAAACAACTCGGTCAGAGATGACGCGACGGCCTGAAGCATCGGGCGTTCACGAACATAATGGACATAGGCATCGACAGCGAACTGAGTTGCGGGCAGCACCCCACGACCCGATGCAACGTAGTCGGGGTCCAGCCCCACGGCTTCGGCCAGTTTCAACCAACGTCGGATGCCGCCACCTTCTTCAACGCCGCCGTCATGATCTTCGATGCGCGAGCGCCATTCACGGCGAATGTCCGGGTCCGCGCAACGCGACATGAAAGCTGCGTCTTTCAAAGGGATTGCGGCTTGATATGCCCAGCGATTGATCACCCAGGCGCGCACTTGATCCGGTGAACACTGCCCGCTGTGAAGACGGTGATGAAAGGGGTGTTTGTCGTGATACCGTTCTTGTCCGATCTGCCGCAGACGGGCTTCCAAGGTCTCTCGGCTCATATTGCGATCTCCTGCCCATCAAACGCGATTGACCAGCCAGCTTTTTCAACGACAGCGCGCTCGGGGCTGTTTGGTTGCAACATCGGGTTTGTATTATTGATATGGATGAACGCCTTGGCAGCCGTCACTCCGGCCAGTTGCGCGATCGACCCCTCAGGTCCGTTGACCGAGATATGACCCATACGCCGACCGGTTTTCACCCCGGTGCCTGTGCGGATCATCTCGTCGTCTTCATACAATGTTCCGTCAAAGAAGAGCTGGTCAGCGTCACGAAGCTGATCCAGCAGCTTTGGCGTTACCCGTGCGCAGCCGGGAATGTAATAAGCCACTTTGTTACCGGTCGAAAGGCGCACCCCTACGGTTTGTTCGCCCATCAGGTCGGTGTCTACGGCCTCGCCTTCCATGAACAAGGGAACCTTTCCCGGAACAGCGAACAACCGTGCCTGCAGACCATCCTGTAGGGCAAAGTCTTTGTCCAAGGCTATGCGGGAACGTGTTACTTTTTCTCGGTTCACGGCGTCAAAAATTTTGTTTGCTGCCAGAACATCAAGAATATCTCCGGTGGCAAACAGCGAAAACGGTGTCTGCTCGCGCAGGCTGAGAAGGCCCGCGATGTGGTCGATGTCCCCATTCGTCAGCAGAACCGACGCAACAGGTGTGTCGCGAGTTGATCGGGGATGCAGTTGAGGATTGGCCAGCATCTGCTGCCGGATGTCTGGTGACGCGTTCAGAATGCTCCAGCTTTCACCGTCAGGTGACACAGCCAATGAGGACTGACCCGATGGAGGGATAACCCCGCTACGTGCGTCCCGGCAATTCCGGCAGCCGCAATTCCATTGCGGCAGACCGCCACCAGCAGAAGCCCCAAGAACCAAAAATCGCACCTCGGGCCTCCGCTGAGCTTAAGTGATTAGAACAGGTCGCGCTCGTGCTCGCGGCCTTCGTCCTCGGACGGAGAATACATATTGATCTCCATGCCGCAATTCACTTCCTTCAGTTTAGGCGTGCTCCAGGTCATTGATTCCTCCACAGCTGGGTGACTACAGCAAAAAACCTACAACCGGCACCTTATCGGGAAAATGCTGCTTTGGTCGTAAGACTGTAATCTCATTGTCTGATCCATTACGCGCATCGTCAATGGCCCGAGATAGGCAAACTGCGTTTTAGGACTTTCGTCGAATGTCCTGCGTGTGATGGGAAATATAGTGTTCAGCCCATGCGCACGCTGGTTGCAATGATTATCCTGCTATTCGGCAGCCTGATGGCTGCGGCTGAACCGCTGCCGCGGGAAAAACTCGAGGACTTTATTCGTGCGCCGTTTTCCCTTGGGGACGCCCTGAACGACAAAGGGGTCTACGCGCTCCTGAATTCGGGCGGTATCGAGGCCGGATTTGTTTTTGAAACTGAACCCTTAGCGCCCTTGCCGGGTTTTTCCGGAGCGCCGATCAACATGTTGGTTGTATTGGACCTGGAAGGGCGGTTCATGGACGTCCAACTGATTGAGCATAATGAACCGATCTTTGTCTCAGGTTTGGGACAAGCGCCCTTTCACAAGTTCTTTGAGCAGTATGGGGGACATTCGATCTCGGACTCAATCGTAGTCGGCACACAGTACGGCGACGCCGCATCGGGATCACAGCTTGTTTACCTCGACGGCGTTACCAAGGCCACTGCCAGTGTCCGCATCGCGCATGAATCGGTCATGGGCGCTGCTCTTGCGGTGGCGCGGGAAAAGATGCAGGGCTTGGCGACGTCACCGCCCGCCTTCCCGAACCCGGATCATGACGAAAACCTGACTTGGGATGACTTGATCGCCACCGGGATCGCAACCCACAAAACGCTGTCAAATTCCGAAGTGGACGCACTTTTTGCTGGCACTTTGTGGGAAGATGACGACCCCGAGGCACGGGATTACCCGGATGAGCCGTATCTCGACCTGTGGATCGTGGACTTGGGACCTAAATCAATTGCCCGTGCTGCGCTTTCGACCGGCAGTTTCGAAGAACTGCAGGGTTTTATGGAGATTTCGGACAATGATGAGCCGATCCTTCTGATCGAAACCGCCCGACACGGCCTTGTTAGTGATGAATTCGTTCGAAACACAGCGCCTGATTGGATTTCAGCCGAACAGGATGGATTGCCAGTGGCCCTGCGCGATGCCGACCTGCTTGTTGAACTGGCAGATGGCGCGCCAGATGGCACTGCCATGATCCTGCGGACAGACCGGCGATTGGGTTTTGATCCTTCGCGGGACTGGATTCTAAAGGTATTGGCAGTGCGGGAACATGGCATGTTCCAGCCGGAAACCGGGTCGGTAACACTCGAAATCTCACACTCAACCCCTGATCGTTTCTTTTCCCGACCCGTTCAGATCAAACCTGCACCCCCGTGGTTGGAAGCTCTGAGAAGCCGCCAATCCGACATGATTATCCTGTCGGTATTTTTGGTTGGGCTGGTGTCCACGCTTGGATTCCGAATGAATTCATTTGCCGCCCAGCCTATGTTCACTCCGTACCGCCTTGGCATTCTGGCTGTTGTCGTTGGATTTGTCGGGTGGTGGGGTCAGGGGCAATTGTCAATCGTGACGGTTCTCGGCACCCTTCGCGCCGCACTTGAGGGAGGCAGCTTTGCGTTTCTTCTCTATGATCCCTTTTCGCTCTTGATTTGGGCGGTTTCGATTGTTGGCCTTGTCGCGTGGGGCAGGGGGCTGTTTTGCGGCTGGCTCTGCCCATTTGGCGCGCTGCAGGAATTTGCGCATCATGTAGGAAGGGCTTTGCGGATTCCGCAAATAGAACCGTCCGACAAATGGGACCAGCGTTTGAAATGGTTGAAATACGTGGTGCTCGCGGGTCTTGTCGTTGTCGTTTTTACGATCCCCGATCAGATCGACAAAGCCGCCGAGGTGGAACCTTTCAAAACCGCTATCACCACTTTCTTCGTGCGCGAATGGTACTATGCCGTTTATGCCGCCTTCTGGCTTTTCCTGGGCATGGTCATGTTCAAAGGGTTTTGCCGCTATGTCTGCCCGTTGGGCGCGTTTTTGGCAATCGGAGGGCTTATACGCGGACGCGATTGGATCGACCGCAAGGCTGAATGTGGTTCGCCATGCCAACTTTGCCGGGTAAAGTGTAAATATGGTGCAATCAAAAAGACTGGGGAAATCCAGTACAACGAATGCTTCCAATGTTTGGACTGCGTCGCAATTCACGACGACCGTCAGCGTTGCGTCCCATTGATCATTGCCGCCCGCCGTCAGGAACGAAAGGTTGCTGCCAAGTGATGAAACGCCGCCGTTTTCTAGCAATCTCTGCCGCTGCAATTGCCGCCCCCGCTGGCGCTCAGACAACGACCTGGCGCGGATACGCTTTGGGTGCCGAAGTCAGCCTGACCTTTGAGGGAGACCCCACCACTGCCGCCGCAGCCATAGAAAAAGTGACCGCGTTGCTGCAAGATTGTGAGGACCAATTCAGCCTGTATCGCCCCAGTTCAGCCTTGTCGCAGTTGAACAGCCAAGGCAGCCTGCGCAACCCATCACCGCAATTTCTTCAGCTACTTCTGGCCTGCCAAGAGGCGTACATTTTGACAGGTGGCCAATTTGATCCAACGGTTCAACCGATGTGGGAAGCATTGGCCAAGGGCAGAGATCTTGACGCGGCAAAAGGCTTAATTGGCTGGGACCGTGTGAAGATTTCTCCAGACAGAATTATTCTTGGCCGTGGTCAGAAATTGACACTGAACGGCATCGCGCAGGGCTATGCGACAGATATGGTTGCCGGTGCCCTCAAACAGTCAGGCTGGACCAAAGTTCTGGTCAATGTCGGAGAGTTTCACGCCGGTGGTAAAGTATGGACTTTGGGTATTTCCGACCCTCGTCATGGCATCGTTCAGACTGTCCAACTGAAGGACAGAGCGATCGCAACATCCAGCCCGCAAGCGATGAGGTTGAGCGCAGAGCACACCCATATTCTTGATCCCAGAAATCACGGAGCGCCGGTGTGGTCGACGGTCAGCGTTGAAGCTTCGAATGCAACAACCGCCGATGCACTGTCCACAGCGTTTTGTTACCTGAGTGTGGATGGAATCGAACGGACACTTGCGAAAACAATCGGAAACCCGTCCGCCTACTGCTTGTCCTCTGACGGTAGGGTCAGACATTTGACCGCTTAACCAAGGCCCTTTGTTTCCGGGCCTTGGTTTATTGGTGTGTTACGAGCAGGCG